>NZ_LJHZ01000050.1:0-47373 GCF_001296055.1 Novosphingobium sp. AAP93 | reverse complement strand
CCTGACGATGACCCAAGGCCACCGCCGAAATTACACCACATTGACGGACGCAACCCTCGGGCACTGTTGGTGCATCGAATGGCAAAGGAGGAAAGCATGGCAAGCCAACTGGAGATCGCCCGGCGCGCCGCAACCAGCCCGCGCAAGAGCGCCGGCTACGATTGGGAAGCCGCCATGGCCGCCAGTCTCGCCGGTGATGCGGCTGCCTATCGCCGCCTGCTGGAAGAAGCAGGCCGCTGGCTCCGCCGCTACTTTGCCCGCCGCCTTTCTCCCGAGATGGTCGACGATGCCGTGCAGGAAGCGCTCACCGCGCTGCACCTCAAGCGCGCCACGTTCGAACCGGGCCGCCCCTTCCTGCCCTGGCTCGCCGCGATTGCCCGCTTCAAGGGTGTCGACAGCCTGCGCAGCGCCGGGCGCAACCGCACCGAGGAACTGGACGAAGGCCTGCACGGCGTTGCCAGCCATGAAAGCGCATCGCTCAGCGGCATCGTGATGGGCCGCCTGTTCGATCGCCTGCGCCGCCCGCAAGCCGATGCGATCCGGCTGGTCAAGCTGCAGGGCTTCTCGGTGCGCGAAGCCGCCGCGATGACCGGGCAATCCGAAGCGCTGATCAAGGTCAACATCCACCGCGGGCTCGCGGCGCTCAAGACTTTCTTCGGCGAAGGCGAGCCGGCGGCCGATCTCATCGGCTGAACGCAAAAAAGAAGGGACGGATTGCTCCGCCCCTTCCTCGGCCGAGGGCCAGATGGCTCCGGTCGTCAGCTCGAAAGCAAGTGGATCACAGCAGCTTCCAGGTGATCGGCACGGTCACCGTGGTCGCACCGCCCGGCGGCGGCGGCACCGAGCCGGTGCGGCTCGGCAGGGCCAGCGCCTCGCGGTCGAGCGCGGTCGAGCCCGAGGCCGAAACCAGTTCCGCGCGTTCCACCGCGCCGGAAGCCGCGACATAGATCTTCACCTTGGCCGTACCTTCTTCGCCGCGCGCCTGCGCGGCCTTGGGGTAGGTCTGCTTGGCGGCGATGGTGCGGGTGACCTGGCGAATCCAGTCGGCCGACTGGGCGTGCGCAGGGCCAGCCATCGCGGCGGCAACGAAGAGCCCGAGGGCAAGGGTCTTGGCAGTCTTGAACATGGTGGGTCCTTCCGTTCTTGGCGTCGGAGTGGTCCGCCAGCCGGGGGGGACGGGCTGACGGACCGGGGTGTCGTGGGGTGGCTCCATCTGGCGGCAAGGCCGTTAGATTCGCGCCAAGGCGCGCTACGAACGGCACCGGAGGGGGCATTCACGCCATTCCGGACTGTTGCTGGCGGGAATCCTTGCTTCGCCGCGCGCCTTGAAGGTTAATGGCGGGGTATGCTGAACCGCCGATTCGTCCTTGCCGCGCTTCCGCTCGCGTTTTTGCTGGTTGCCGCCGCACCCGGAAAGCGCATGGTTGTGCCCGCACCGCCGCCTCCCCCCCCTCCGCTCGCTGCCGTGGAACGCGTGGGGCTGACGACCGAGCTGGGGGTGATCGAACTCGCGCTCGATGGTGCGCATGCCCCGATCAGCACCGCCAACTTTCTGCATTATGTCGATAGCAAGCGGTTCGACGGGATCAGCTTCTACCGCGCGATGCACCTCAACTGGGGCGATCAGCCCAATGGCCTGCTGCAAGGCGGCCTGCGCGATCCGCGCCGCCTGTTTCCGCCCATCGCGCACGAGCCGACGAGCCAGACCGGGCTCAGCCACGTGGCCGGCGCGATCTCGATGGCGCGCAATGCGCCGGGCACCGCAACGGCCGATTTCTCGATCATGCTGTCGGACCTGACCAGCCTCGATGCCAATCCCGCGTCCGCCGATCCCGAGGCCCAAGCGGGCTATGCCGTGTTCGGCAAAGTGACGGCGGGGATGGATGTGGTGCGCAAGATCTGGGAATCGCCTATCTCGCAAACCCTCGGCGAGGGATCGATGCGCGGGCAGATGCTGGAAGCGCCGGTAAAGATCCTCACCGCGCGCCGCCTGCCACCGCTTGCCGCACCCTGATCATTCCGGGCACGCCACCGGTTCGCCCGCGCCGCGCTGGAACAGCACCAGCCTGAGGTTGAACGAATCGCCCCCAGCCGTCTGGTTCGGCCCCGCGACCAGTTCCACGGCATCGCCCGCAGCGAGGTTCGCGCTGAGCGAGGGCAGTTGCAGCTGGCCCGTCAGCACACCGCGCCACAGCACTTTGCCTGCGGCGGTAACGGTCAGGTCCACCCCGTCGCCCGAAGCCGCCTTGGCGAAGCAGCCGCCGATGTCGACGGCCTGCGCGCCCGGTGCGACATAGCGCCAGACCGCGCGGATGGGGGCGGCGGCAGTGCCGCCCGGCGCGGCGGAGGTGGTGTTGATCCGTAGCGGGCGGTACCAGCGGTCGCCGAAGTAGCTGGTGAACTGGTCGTCGAACAGCGGCAGGCGGTAGCCTGCCTCGGCCTTGAGCCGCGTGGCATAGCGCCACTGCGGGCTGCCCCAGCCCATCAGCGTATCGGCGATCCATGTCGAAGTGCCATAGCGGATCGCGGTGGTTCCGGTGATCACCAGCGGCCTTTCGCTGACGCTGAAGCTCGTTGCGGGCGCGCCGGTCGCATCGCGCACTTGCCCGCCTTGCACGGTCAGCGCGCGCGGGGCGCCCCAGACCACGGTGGTATCGGCGCCAAACCGATAGGCAAAGAGCAGCGGATCGCCGAGATCGAGCCGCTGCGGCCGCCCGCGCGCCAGGAGTTGCTGCATCAGCCGGAAGGCGCCTGCCTGCGCCTTGGGGGCATTGCCGGCATAGAGTCCCATGTTCGGGAACCAGCGCTGGTCGATCAGCGCATACCAGCTCGCCTGCGCGGCGCCATGCGCGGCGAGCATCGTCGCCTGCTTGACCAGCTCGCCCGCGGCGACGGGCTGGTTGCGGGTGTCGACGCTGAACTCGCTCGCCCAGACCGGCACGCGCTTGCCCGCTGCGTCCATCGCCGCGTTGAGCTGCGCCAGCTCCACATCGAGCCCCTCGGCGCGCAGGCGATAGGGGTGCACGGCAATGCCATCGACGGTGGTGAGCATGCCTGCGGCGAACAGCGTCCGGAGGAAGCCGGTACCGATCATGTTGGTCGAACCGCCGAGGATCGCCGTGCGGCCACCAAGGCGCGCGCGGACGGCTTTCAAGGTCGCGACATAAGCGGCGGCGCGGTCCACCCCTGCGGGGTAGACCAAGGTGCCCGAACCGTTGATCTCGTTGCCGACTTCGACGGCGGCAAGGCATGGCCCAAAGCGGTCCGCCAGCGCGGCGAGATAGGCGGCGAACGCGGCGTTGCCCGCTGCGCTCGATACCCACCCGCCGCCATCATAGAGCGGATTGGACGGCACGGCGGTGAGCAGCAGACGCTGCCCGCCCGCACAGGCCGCTGCCAGCGTCTGCGCGGCGGGGGTGTTCAGGCTGTAACTGCCGCGCACCTTCTCGGTTTCGGCCCAGGGCAGCGAATCGCGCAGCATCGGCGCGCCGACCTGCTGCGCCTGCGCCAGCGTGGACGGCGTCCAGCCCTGACTGAAATGCGTCTGCACGCCGAGCACCATCGGCGGGAGCTTCGCCGGTTCCGCTGTCCCCGCGGCTTGCGCGGTGCCGATGGGCGAGGTGACTTCCGCGGTATGCCTGAGGTGCGCCGGGCCGCAAGCAGCGAGCATCGCCACCAGCACGGCAATGCGCAAAGCCGGGCGAACCTGGCTGGCAGTCTGGCGAAGGGGATCGATAAGGGCACGGCGGACCATGGCACGCTCTCCGAACAGGGGACGCGACAAGGGTGCCGAAGGCGCCTTAATGCGCTCCCAGCGGAGACGCTTAAGCGGCCATTTTTGTGTGTTGCGCCAGTCTCGCCGAACGCTTGGGGGTTTGTCCTTAGGAAAAGACCGCGCGGACGCCCGTCTCGATCACGTCGCCGATCCGCGTGAGATCGGCGTCGTCGATGCAGTAGGGCGGCATCACGTAGATCGTGTTGCCGAGCGGACGCAGCAGCACGTCGGCCTCACGGAACAGCGTGAGCAGGCGCGGCGCGAGCGAGGACATGTAGCCGCCGTCCGGCACCTCCAGATCGAGCGCGGCAATCGTGCCGCAGCGGCGTGTGGCGGCGACGCCGGGGAGCATGGCGAGCCGGTCCAGCAAGGCCTGCTGGCGCGAGCCGAGGTCTGCCAGCCGCTCCAGCACCGGCTCTTCCTGCCAGATCGCGATATTGGCGGCGGCGGCGGCACAGGCGATGGGGTTGGCGGTGTAGCTCGACGAGTGGAAGAACATCCTGGCGCGGTCGGTCGACCAGTGTGCCATGAAGATCTCCTCGCGTGCCATTGTCACCGCCAGCGGCATCGAGCCGCCGGTCAGGCCCTTGGCGATGCACAGGATGTCGGGCACCACGCCCGCCTGTTCGCAGGCGAGCAGCGTGCCGGTGCGCCCCCAGCCGGTCATGACTTCGTCGGCGATCAGCAGCACCTCGTGGCGACGGCAGACCTCCGCCATCGCGGCGAGCAGCGCGGGCGGGTACATCAGCATGCCGCCAGCGCCGAGTACCAAGGGTTCGACGATGAACGCGGCAGGCGCCTCGCAGCAGGCGGCTTCCAATGCTTCGAGGGTGTTGGCGCCGTCACCCACCGGAAAGGGAATCGTGCCGACATCGAACAGCAGCGGCGCATAGGGCGCGTTGAATACCCCGCGCTCGCCCACCGACATCGCGCCGATGGTATCGCCATGATAGCTGTGTTCGAGCACGAGGATGCGCCCGCGCGGCCGTCCGGTATGCGCCCAGTAGCCCAGCGCCATCTTCAGCGCGACTTCGACCGAGGTCGAGCCGCTGTCCGAGAAGAAAACGCGGGTGAGCTCGTCGGGCATCATCGCCCGCAGTCCGACGGCGACGCGTTCGGCGGGTGCATGGGTCCAGCCGGCAAAGATCAACTGGTCCAGCGCCCCCGCCTGTGCGCGGATCGCCTCGACGATGCGGGGATGGCAGTGGCCGTGCGTGGTCACCCACCACGAGGAGATCGCGTCGATCACCCGGCGCCCGTCCGCCGTGTAGAGCGCGGCGCCTTGCGCGTGGGTGACGAGCGGCACCGGATCGCCCAGACCATGCTGGGTGAACGGGTGCCAGACGGACGAGCCGCTCACGAAAAGTCGTCTAGGTTGAAGCCGTGTGCAAAGGCGTCGGCCAGCGTCTGCGGCGTCAGCGCGGGCAGCACCGGCAGGCGGCCGAGGCGGTGGACCTTGCCCATCTCGCAGATCGTCGCCTCGTTGTCCTCGTTCGCCTCGCCCACGAAGGCCACACCGTGGATCGGCACGCGGCGGGCGCGCAGCGCCTCGATGGTGAGCAGGCTGTGGTTGATCGTGCCCAGCGTGGTGCGCGCGACCACGATCGTCAGCAGGCCCCATTCGGCGAAGACATCTGCGTAGGTCACTTCGCGCGTCAGCGGCACGAGCGCGCCGCCCGCGCCTTCCACCACCAGCGGCCGCGCTTCGGGCAGGAGCAGCACGTCGGGATCGATCGCGACGCCGTCGAGTTCCGCCGCGCGGTGCGGAGAGAGTGGTTCGGTCAGGCGATAGGCCTCGGGAATGATCCGCTCGGCAGGCAACCCGGCCAGCGTCGCCACGCTGTCCTTGTCGGCCCCGTCATCGAGGCCGGATTGCACCGGTTTCCAGTAATGGGCGCCCAGCGCTCCCGTCAGAGCGGCTGAAAACACCGTCTTGCCAATGCCGGTATCGGTTCCGGTCACAACAAACGCACTCATGCCAGCGCCTTTGCCAAGGCGGCGGCCAGCGCGTCAATATCCTCCAGGATAACGTTTTGTGTCAGCGAGATGCGCAGGCGGCTGGAGCCTGTGGGAACCGTCGGCGGGCGGATGCCGCGCACGTCGAAACCCGCCTCCTGCAGCTGCGCGGCCACGCCCATGGTGCGTGCTTCATCACCGAGGATGAGGGGCATGATCTGCGTGCCGGTCACGGTCGCGCCGAGTGGAGCCAGCACCGCCTCGGCATGGGCAGCCAGTGCCATAAGGCCCGTGCGGCGCTCGGGTTCATCGACCAGCATGCGCAGCGCCTCGCGCACGGCGGCGGCCATGAGGGGTGAGGGGGCGGTCGAGAAGATGAAAGGACGGGCGCGGTTGACGAGGAAATCGCGCACGACGGAAGGGCCGCAGATCAGCGCCCCCTCACAGCCCAGCGCCTTGCCGCAGGTGCGCAGCACGACGGTATCCGCCCGCCCGTCGAGCGCGGCAGCCAGACCGCGTCCGTCCGGCCCGAACACGCCGGTGGCGTGGGCCTCGTCGATCAGCATCACCGCTTCGTGCCGCTCCGCCAGCGCCGCAAGGTCCGCCAGCGGTGCGCGGTCGCCGTCCATCGAATAGAGGCTTTCGAAGGCCAGCCACGCCCGGCCCCTGCCGCCTGCGGTGCGCCAAGCGGTGATTGCATCGGCGAAACTCTGGACGTTGTTGTGGGCCGCCATGGCCTTGTCGGCCCGCGTCAGCGCCAGCCCCTCGTGCATCGAGGCATGGATCAGCGCATCGTAGACGACGAGGTCCCCGCGCTGCGGCAGGGTCGCCAGCAGCGCGACATTGGCGGCATAGCCTGACGAGAGGAACAGCGTGCTTTCGCAGCCGAAGAACCGCGCGGCCTCCGCCTCCAGCGCCTCATGCTCGGGATCATTGCCGCGCAGCAGCCGCGATCCGCCCGAGCCCATCGGCACCCCGCGCGCGATGGCCGCTTCCACCGCGCGCGCAAGGCGCGGCGCCCCCGACATGCCGAGGTAGTCGTTCGAGGAGAAATCCCGCCCCCGCCGCAGGATCAGCTGCCGCCGCCGTCCGCGCGCCGCAAGGCTGTCCAGATCGGCGCGGTGGGCTTGCCAGATATCCATAGGCTACCGCCCGCAAGCCCTAGCCTTTTCCGCGCGCATGGGCTCCTCCGCTTCCATCGGCTTGAGCCCCAGCCGGGCGAAGAGCGCGGCATCGGCATCGTCGCCCGCGTTGGCGGCGGTGAGCAGCCGGTCGCCGGTGAAGATCGAGTTCGCCCCCGCCATGAAGCTCAGCGCCTGCGTCGCCTCCGACATCGACTCGCGCCCCGCCGAGAGCCGCACCATCGAACGCGGCATGGTGATCCGGGCGACAGCGACCGTGCGAACGAACTCGATGTCATCGATCTTGGCAAGCGGGGTATCGGCCAGCATGTCGCCCAGCACGGTGCCCTTGATCGGCACCAGCGCGTTCACCGGCACGCTTTCCGGATGGCGCTCCAGCGTCGCCAGCGCATGGATGAAGCCGACCCGGTCGCTGCGCGTCTCGCCCATGCCGACGATCCCGCCCGAGCAGACGTTGATCCCCGCCTCGCGCACGCGGGAGAGCGTATCGATGCGCTCCTCGAAGGTGCGCGTAGTGATGATCTCGCCATAGCGTTCGGGCGAGGTATCGATGTTGTGGTTATAGTAGTCGAGCCCCGCCTCGGCGAGCTGCGCGGCCTGGCTCTCGCTCAGCATGCCCAGCGTCATGCAGGTTTCCATGCCCATCGCGCGCACGCCCTTCACCATCGCAATGATCGCGGGCATGTCGCGGTCCTTGGGGTTGCGCCACGCCGCGCCCATGCAGAAGCGCTTGGAGCCGGCATCGCGCGCCTGCGCGGCCGATTGCAGCACGGCCTGAACGTCCATCAGCCTGGTCGCCTTGACCCCGCTGTCCGCCTTCACCGATTGCGCGCAATAGCCGCAGTCTTCCGGGCAGCCGCCGGTCTTGATCGAGAGCAGCGTGCAGAGCTGGACTTCATCCGGCCGGTGGTGTCGGCGATGCACTTCGGCGGCGCGGAAAACGAGTTCGGTAAACGGCAGGTCGAACAATGCCGCGATCTCTTCCCGTGACCAGTCGGTGCGCACGCCTTCGGGGCTACCTGCGGCCTCGCGGTCAGGGATTATCGCGGCTTGGGTCATGGGGCACTCCGTCGGGCAATTCGGGGAAAGGGAATCAGAGACTTGCCCCTAGCCGAGTTGAGCTGGCCTGACTGCCCCGAAAATAGGTCGGGTCATTTCACATCTGGAAACTGGGCAGTGCTCATTTGCTGTCGGGGCGCCCGGCCTTTGGAATTTTTTCACTTAACCAGTGCTACCAGCGGACACGAAACAAAGGGGCTTTGCGCCCCGCATCGGTCGTCAGCCGGATGGTGCAGCGTCCGCATGACCAGGTTTGTGAGGCAGGCTTTTCCATTATGAAGGCGTTCGGCAAAATCGGTGTGATCGGGCTTGGCTATGTCGGCCTGCCGCTCGCGGTCTCGTTCGCGCGCAAGCACGATGTGGTGGGCTTCGATGTCAGCGAGCACCGCGTCTCCACGCTGCGCGCCGGGCATGACTATACCCACGAGATTTCGCACGAGGACCTCAAGGCTTCCACGCTCGCGATCACCTCGTCGATCGAGGATCTGCGGGGCTGCAGCATCCTCATCGTGACCTTGCCCACCCCGGTCGACGAAAGCCGCCGCCCCGATTTCTCCAACATCACCGCCTCCTGCGCCGCCATCGGCAAGATCATCGCCCCCGGAACGATCATCGTGTTCGAAAGCACCGTCTATCCCGGCGCGACCGAGGAAGTCTGCGCGCCGGTGATCGAGGCGGCCTCGGGTCTCAAGAGCGGCGAGGGCTTCAAGCTCGGCTACAGCCCCGAACGCATCAATCCGGGCGACAAGGCGCATCCGCTGGAAGCCATCGTCAAGGTCGTCGCCGGGCAGGACGCCGAGACGCTCGAGACACTGGCCCAGCTTTACGGCTCGGTGATCCACGCCGGCATCCACCGCGCCTCGTCGATCAAGGTGGCCGAAGCCGCCAAGGTGATCGAAAATACCCAGCGCGACATCAACATCGCGCTGATGAACGAGATCTCGAAGATCTGCGACCTCGTCGGCATCCGCACCAAGGAAGTGCTCGCGGCGGCGGGAACCAAGTGGAACTTCCTCAAGTTCTACCCCGGTCTTGTCGGCGGACACTGCATCGGCGTCGATCCCTATTACCTTACCGCCAAGGCCGAGCAGATGGGCTATCACCCCGAAGTGATCCTTTCGGGGCGCCGCATCAACGACAGCATGGGCAGCTATATCGCGCGGCGCGGGGTGAAGATGCTCGCGGCATCCGGCCACCCGCTGAAGGACGCGCGGATCGGCATCCTCGGCCTCACCTTCAAGGAAAACGTGCCGGATATCCGCAATTCGAAGGTGGATGATATCTACCGCGAACTGTGCGAATTCGGCATTGCGCCGCTGGTCCACGATCCGCTGGCGCACCCGGAGGCGACACAGCACGAATTCGGCATCGCGCTTTCGCCGATCGACGACTTCACCGGGCTCGACCTCCTCATCTACGCGGTCTCGCATGATCATTATGCGGCGCTGGGCGTCGACGCGATCCAGCGCATGGTGGCGCCGGGCGGTGTGCTGATCGACGTGAAGTCCGTGCTTGCGCCGCACGACCTGCGTGAAGACATCCGCTACTGGAGCCTCTAGGCTCTGGTCTGAATACGCGCGCGCCGGAGACTGACATGGCAATCCTCGTAACCGGCAATGCCGGCTTCATCGGCTTCCACACCGCCAAGACCCTGCTCGAACGCGGGGACGACGTGGTCGGGCTCGATGTCGTCAACGACTACTACGACCCCGCGATCAAGGAAGCGCGCCTCTCGATTCTCGAGGAGACCGCGCGGCGCACCAACGCGTCCTACACCTTCGTCCGCGCCAATCTGGCCGACCGCGCGGCGGTGGAGCGCACGTTTGCCGACAACGACATCCGCCGGGTGATCAATCTCGCCGCGCAGGCCGGGGTGCGCTATTCCATAGAGAACCCGCACGCCTACGTCGAAAGCAACATCATCGGCTTCACCAACATTCTCGAAGCCTGCCGCCATGGCGGGGTCGAGCATCTGGTCTATGCCTCGACCAGCAGCGTCTACGGCGCCAACCAGGCGATGCCGTTCAGCGAGCATGTCGGCGTCGATCACCCGCTGCAGTTCTACGCCGCGACCAAGAAGGCGAACGAGCTGATGGCGCACAGCTACAGCCATCTCTACCGCCTGCCGACGACGGGCCTGCGCTTCTTCACCGTCTACGGTCCGTGGGGCCGCCCGGACATGGCGCTGTTCCTCTTCGCGAAGAACATCATCGCGGGCAAGCCGATCGACGTGTTCAACTACGGCAACCACACGCGCGATTTCACCTTCGTCACCGATATCGTCGAAGGCGTGATCCGCGCCTGCGACAACCCCGCACAGCCGAACCCCGATTGGGATGCGCACCGGCCCGACCCCGCGACGAGCAACGCGCCCTACCGGATCTACAACATCGGCAACAACAGCCCGGTCAAGCTGACCGAATATATCGAGGCGCTGGAAGAGGCGCTGGGCAAGAAGGCGATCCGCAACCTGCTGCCGCTGCAGGCGGGCGACGTGCCGGATACCTTCGCCGATGTCTCCGACCTCGAGCGCGAGCTGGGCTACAAGCCGGCGACCACGGTGAAGGAAGGCGTGGCGGCGTTCGTGGCGTGGTATCAGGACTACATGACGAAGTCTGCTGGCTGACGCCTGTACGCCGAGTGTGATAGGCGGTTCCTTTCAGAGGAGGCCGCCCGTCCATGCAGCTGCGCCACTTGCGTTATTTCGTCACGCTCGCGCGCGAGCGGCATTTCGCCAAGGCGGCGGCGGCCTGCGGCATCTCGCAGCCGACGCTCTCGGCGGGCCTCACCGCGCTGGAAGCCGAGTTCGGGCGGCGGCTGGTCGAGCGCGACCGCAGGTTTATCGGGCTGACCGAACATGGCGAGGCGATGCTGCCATGGGCCGAGCAGATCCTCGGCGCCGTGAGCGGCATGGCGAGCGCGGTCGCCGCCACCGCCGCGCCGCTGCGGGGCGAGTTCGGGCTGGCCGCGATTCCAGCCGCGCTGCCGCTCGTCGGCCTGTTGGGCGAGGCGTTGCTGGCGCAGAATCCGGGTATCACGCTGTCGGTCCGCTCGGCTACGTCGCGCGCGATCGAGCATGGGCTGCATGCGTTCGAAGTCGATGCGGGGCTGACCTATCTTGACCACGAACCGCCCGCAAACGTCCTATCGGTGCCGCTCTATGCCGAGCGCTACATGTTTCTGGTCGCGCGCGGCGGCGGGTTCGATGCGCACGAGGCCGTCAGCTGGAACGAAGCCTGCGCGCAGACCTTGTGCCTGCTCCATCAGGGCATGCAGTACCGCCGGATTCTCGATGAGCGGCTGGCGGCGCGGGGGCTTGCGGTCGCCCCGCGCGCGACGGCGGACAGCCACTTCGCGCTGTTCGACATGGTTCGTTCGGGCGCTTTCGCGACAATCGTGCCCGATGGCTATGCGCGGTTGATGGCGGGGGTGGAATGGGCGCGGTTCCTGCCCTTCGACGCGCCGGAAGAAGCGCGGCGCGTGGGGCTGGTGGTGGTGAACCGCGATCCCTTGGGGCCGATGGCCCGCGCCGCGCTGGCAGCAGCCCGCGCGCTCGAGCCGGCGGGGCTGCAACCTCCGTTTTGATAGAGAAAATCTATCAGTCATACCATATTTCAATTTGACCTTTGATGCGGATTTCCCAAGGCTTTTTCGCATGACAGACCAAGACGAGCTTGATGGCATCCTTGCCGCCCACACTGGCCGCGAAGGCGCGCTGCTGCCGATCCTGCACGATGTGCAGGCCGCGTTCGGCCATGTTTCGGAAAGCGCGATCCGCCACATTGCCCATGCGCTGAACCTGACGCGGGCGGAAGTGCACGGTGTCGTCAGCTTCTACCACGATTTCCGCGAGGAGCCGGAAGCCCGCCCGGTGCTCAAGCTCTGCCGCGCCGAAAGCTGCCAGGCGCGCGGCGTCGAGGCGCTGGTCGCCGCGCTGCCGGACAATCCTCGCGTGGCGGTCGAGACGGTCTATTGCCTTGGCCTGTGCAGCGTCGGCCCGGCTGCGATGGTCGGTCACGACGTTCACGGCAGGCTCGATGCGGCCCGCCTTGGCGCGCTGGTGGAGAGCCTGGCATGACGGTCGTGCGCATTTCCGATGACGCCGCGGCGATTGCTTGCGGTGCCAATGCGGTAGTGGCTGCCTTCGTCGCCGCTGGCTGCACGGTTGAGCGCGTCTCTAGCTGGGGCATGCACTGGCTCGAACCCTTGGCCGAGATCAATGGCATGGGCTTCGGCCCGCTCACGCCCGACGATGTCGCGGCCGTGCTTGCCGGAACCAGCGACAAGGCGATCGGCGCCGTCGCCGAGCACCCCTTCATCGCCCGCCAGCAGCGCTTCACCTTCGCCCGCGCGGGGCGCACGCGCCCGCTGAGCCTCGACGACTATGCCGCGACCGGCGGCTGGGCCGGCCTCAAGCGCGCGCGCGAACTCGGCGGCGAAGCCACCATCGCCGAAGTCACCCAATCCGGCCTGCGCGGGCGCGGCGGCGCGGGCTTCCCGGCGGGGATCAAGTGGACCACGGTCGCCAAGGCGGCGGGTCCGGTGAAATACATCGTCTGCAACGCCGACGAAGGCGACAGCGCCACGTTCGCCGATCGCATGGTGATGGAAGGCGATCCTTTCATGCTGATCGAAGGCATGGCGATCGCCGGCCACGCTGTCGGCGCGGGCAAGGGCTATATCTACGTCCGCAGCGAATACCCGCACGCCATCGCCAAGCTGAACGCGGCGATTGCGCTGGCGGTCCCCCATATCGCGCCGTTCGAAGTCGAAGTGCGCGTCGGTGCGGGGGCTTATGTTTGCGGCGAGGAAACTTCGCTGTTGAACTCGCTTGAGGGCAAGCGCGGCGAAGTGCGCGCCAAGCCGCCGCTCCCGGCGCTCGAAGGCCTGTTCGGCAAGCCGACCGTGGTCAACAACGTGCTAACTCTTGCCGCGGTGCCTTGGATTCTGGCTAACGGCGGCCAAGCCTACGCGGACGTCGGCTTCGGCCGTTCGCGCGGCACGATGCCGATCCAGCTTGCCGGGAACATCAAGCACGGCGGCCTGTTCGAAGTCGGCTTTGGGATCACGCTCGGCGAACTGGTGAACGAGATCGGCGGCGGCACGGCTTCGGGCCGTCCGGTCCGCGCGGTGCAGGTGGGCGGTCCGCTGGGCGCTTACCACCCGCCCGCCGATTTCCACCTGCCGTTCGATTACGAAGCCTTCGCCGCCGCCGATGGCCTGATCGGCCATGCCGGCCTAACCGTGTTCGACGAGACCGCAGACATGAGCGCACAGGCCCGCTTCGCGATGAGCTTCTGCGCCGCCGAAAGCTGCGGCAAGTGCACCCCCTGCCGCATCGGCTCCACGCGCGGCGTTGAACTGATCGACCGCATTCGCGCGCGTACCGGTCGCGCGGCCGACAAGGTCGAGGGACTCCCCCAGATGCACAACGCCCGCAAGGTGCCGCGCACTTTGGGCGACGAGATCGAGCTACTGGAAGACCTTTGCGAAACAATGAAGTTCGGCTCGCTCTGCGCGCTGGGCGGCTTCACGCCCTATCCGGTGCTTTCGGCGTTGAAGCACTGGCCGGAGGATTTCGGCATGGGCGCGCCCGAGCAGGAAGCCGCCGAGTGATCGGGCGTCGCGCCAGCATCCTTCGACAAGCTCAGGATGAGCGGGGTGGGGGTATTGCTCCATTCCACAACCACCAGGATCCGCTCGTGCTGAGCTTGTCGAAGCACGCTCGCGCAGCATGGCCCCAGGCATGATCCTCGGCGCGGTCCTTGCAGGCGGGCAGTCCTCGCGCTTCGGCAGCGACAAGGCGCTGGCCGCGCTGGGCGGGCGCACCTTGCTGGAGCGTGCAGTCGCCTCGCTCGAAACGCAGTGCGATGATGTGATCGTGGTCGGTCGCGGTGAAGTACCCGACCGCCCGTGTGCCGGAATGGGGCCACTGGGCGGGATCAACGCCGCGCTGCATCACGCGCATGCGCAGGGCTATGCCGAGGTGCTGACATGCGGCGTCGATTGTGGCGGCCTTGCACCCGATACCATGGCAGAACTCACTCCCGCACCTGCCTACGTCGCCGACCAGCCGGTGATCGGCCTCTGGCCCGCCACCGCTGCCACCTCGCTCGACGCTTTCCTCGCCACCGATGCCAAGCACTCCATGCGCGCCTTCGCCGAAATGATCGGCGCGCGCCCCGTGACCCTTTCGGCGAAAACCGCTAATATCAACACGCGCGAAGACCTTGCGGCCGCGCAGGAGCATATCGATGGACTCTGAAATCTATCGCCCCCAGCCCGATCTCGGCACGCCGCCATCCCCGGCTGAACGCGCGGGCGCCGCAACGGTCACGCTGACCATTGACGGCCGCGAAGTCTCGGTCGCCCCCGGCACCACGGTCATGCGCGCGGCTGCCGTCTCCGGCGGCTCGATCCCCAAGCTCTGCGCGACCGACAGCGTCAAGCAGTTCGGCTCGTGCCGCCTCTGCCTTGTCGAGATCGACGGGATGCGCGGTACGCCTGCCAGCTGCACCACGCTCGTGTCCGAAGGCATGAAGGTCCACACCCAGACCAAGAAGCTGGAGAAACTGCGGCGCGGGGTCATGGAGCTCTACATCTCCGACCACCCGCTCGATTGTCTCACCTGCAGCGCCAACAACGATTGCGAACTGCAGGACCAGGCCGCTGCGGTAGGCCTTCGCGATGTGCGCTATGGCTACGAGGGAGAGAACCATCTGGCGCAGCCGATGGATATCTCGAACCCCTACTTCGATTTCGATCCCTCCAAGTGCATCGTCTGCTCGCGCTGCGTGCGCGCCTGCGATGAAGTGCAGGGCACCCTCGCGCTCACCATCGAAAGCCGCGGCTTCGGCAGCAAGGTGAGCGCGGGGCTCGCCTCGGACAGCTTCCTCTCCTCCGAATGCGTCTCGTGCGGCGCCTGCGTGCAGGCCTGCCCGACTGCGACCCTGCAGGAAAAGGCGGTCAAGGAAATCGGCAAGCCCGAGCGCGCCACCGTCACCACCTGCGCCTATTGCGGCGTCGGCTGCACCTTCCGCGCCGAAACGCGCGGTGAGGACGTCGTCCGCATGGTGCCGTGGAAGGACGGCAAGGCCAATCGCGGGCACTCCTGCGTCAAGGGCCGTTTCGCCTGGGGCTATGCCCAGCATCAGGAACGCGTGCTCTCGCCAATGATCCGCTCCTCGATCTACGAGCCGTGGCAGGAAGTGAGCTGGGAAGAAGCCATCGCCCACACCGCCAGCGAACTGAAGCGCATCTCCGCCAAGTATGGCCGCAACGCGCTTGGCGGCATCACGTCCAGCCGCTGCACCAACGAGGAGACGTTCCTCGTCCAGAAGCTCGTCCGCGCCGGCTTCGGTACCAACAACGTCGATACCTGCGCGCGCGTCTGCCACTCGCCGACGGGCTACGGCCTCAAGACCACCTTCGGCACGTCTGCGGGCACGCAAGACTTCGATTCGGTCGAGGACAGCGATGTGATCCTCGTGATCGGCGCGAACCCGACCGATGGCCACCCCGTCTTTGCCAGCCGCATGAAGCGCCGCCTGCGCCAGGGCGCCAAGCTCATCGTGATCGATCCGCGCCGCACCGATCTTGTCCGCAGCCCGCATATCAGCGCCGACTATCACCTGCCGCTGCGCCCGGGCACCAACGTGGCCGTGCTGACCGCGCTCGCCCACGTGATCGTTACCGAAGGCCTCGCCGATGAGGCCTTTGTGCGCGAGCGGTGCGACTGGGAAGAGTATCGCCACTGGGCCGATTTCGTCAGCCTTGAGCGCAACAGCCCCGAATTCCTCGAGCCGGTCACTGGCGTTCCTGCCGCCGACCTGCGCGGCGCGGCGCGGCTTTTTGCCACCGGCGGCAACGGCGCGATCTATTATGGCCTCGGCGTCACCGAACACAGCCAGGGCTCGTCCACCGTCATGGCCATCGCCAACCTCGCCATGGCAACCGGCAACATCGGCCGCCGCGGCGTCGGCGTGAACCCGCTGCGCGGGCAGAACAACGTGCAGGGCGCCTGCGACATGGGCAGCTTCCCGCATGAACTCTCAGGGTATCGCCACGTGTCGGACCTCGCGACCCGCCAGCTGTTCGAGGCCGAATGGGGCGTGCGCATCGATCCGGAACCGGGCCTGCGCATCCCCAACATGCTCGATGCCGCGACCGACGGCCTGTTCAAGGCGATCTACATCCAGGGCGAGGACATCCTCCAGTCCGACCCCGATACCAAGCACGTGGCGGCAGGCCTCGCCGCGATGGAATGCGTGATCGTGCAGGACCTGTTCCTCAACGAGACCGCCAACTACGCCCACGTTTTCCTGCCGGGCTCCACCTTCCTCGAAAAGAACGGCACCTTCACCAACGCCGAGCGCCGCATCCAGCCGGTGCGCAAGGTGATGGAACCGAAGAACGGCTACGAAGACTGGGAGATCACCCAGCTCATGGCACGGGCGATGGGGCTCGACTGGAACTACACCCACCCGCGCGAGATCATGGACGAGATCGCCCGCCTCACGCCGACCTTCGCGGGCGTCAGCTTTGCGCGGCTCGATGCCGAAGGCTCGCTGCAATGGCCGGTGAATGACGCGGCGCCAGATGGTTCGCCGATCATGCACATCGATGGTTTCGTGCGCGGCAAGGGCAAGTTCGTGGTGACGGACTACGTGCCGACCGACGAGAAGACCGGCCCCCGCTTCCCGCTGCTTCTCACCACGGGCCGCATCCTCAGCCAGTACAATGTCGGCGCGCAGACCCGCCGCACCGCCAATGTCGTGTGGCACGAGGAAGACTTGCTCGAAATCCACCCGACCGATGCCGAGAATCGCGGCATCAAGTCGGGCGACTGGGTGCGCCTAGCCAGCCGCTCGGGCGAGACCACCTTGCGCGCGACCGTGACAGATCGCGTCGCGCCGGGCGTCGTCTACACCACCTTCCATCACCCCGCGACGCAGGCCAACGTCGTCACCACCGACTATTCGGACTGGGCGACCAACTGCCCCGAATACAAGGTGACCGCCGTCCAGATCACCCCCTCAAACGGCCCCAGCGACTGGCAGGAGGAATACGAGGCGCAGGCCACGCGCTCGCGCCGGATCAAGGGCCATGAAGGGGCGATGGAGCCCGCCGAATGAGCGCGCATACCACCGAAAAGCTGGTCTACATGGCGAACCAGATCGCCCGGAACATGACGCATGATCCCGACCCGGTGGCGATGATCGCGGATCATATCCACGCGTTCTGGTCGCCGCGGATGAAGGCTGACGTGTTTGCCGTACTGGACGGCCCGCAAGGCGCCGCCCTCGATCCGGTGGCGCGTGCCGCGCTCGACCGGCTTGCGGCTCATGCCGGGTAAGGCCGCCCTCGCGCATACATTTGCCGAGCACTTTGCCGATGGCCGCGCGCCCGCCCCGCGCGAGCGGCTGCTCGCCATCGAAGCGCCCGTGGCGATCGAGATCAACGGTCTCGGCTATGCCGTGATGATGGCGACGCCGTCTGACCTTGCCGACTACGCGCTGGGTTTCTGCCTCTCCGAACAGCTGATCGCGTCTCCCTCGCAGCTCCTCTCTGCCGAGGCGAGCGAAGTCCCCGCCGGCGGCTGGATGCTGCGTATCCAGCTCGCCGCCGATGATGCCGCCCCGCTGATGGAGCGCGCCCGCCTGCGCCTTGCCGAAGGGAGCTGCGGACTTTGCGGGATCGAAAGCCTCGAACAAGTGCTGCGCCCGTTGCCGCCGGTCGAGGCCAAGCTCGCTGTGGATGATGAAGCGATCTTCCGCGCCGTTGTGGCACTCCCGGCACTTCAGCCGCTGGGGCAAGCCACGCGCGCCGTCCATGCCGCCGCGTTCTGTGATCCCGACGGCACCGTGCGGCTGGTGCGCGAGGACGTCGGCCGCCACAACGCGTTCGACAAGCTGCTCGGCGCGATGGCGCAGGCTGGCCTCAATGCCGGGGATGGCTTCATCGTCCTCACCGCCCGCTGCAGCTTCGAACTGGTGCAGAAGGCGGTGGTTGCCGGCTGTCCGCTGCTGGTCACGATCTCTGCCGCTTCCACACTGGCGGCGGAGCAGGCCGCCGCGCACGGCTTGCGGCTCGTCTCGCTGGCGCGGGAAGACAGCTTTCTCGCTGACTGAGTTCATCGCCCGAGGGATTCCGGTGCGGCCCCGCTTCCACTAAGGTGTCAGCCGATGAGCGACATTCTGGCGAGCACCCGCTTTGGCGACCGCCCCGCGCTCAGCCGCAGGACCCGCCTCTGGCTGCTGCTGGCGGTTGCGCTGCTGCACGTGGGGCTTGGTTTCGCGATTCTCACCGGCCTCGCGAGCGGCGCGATCACGCTGATTCAGGATGCTGCAACAGCGGCATATTCGGTCCCGCTCGATCCGCCAGCTCCGCCGCCACCGCCTGCCAATCCCGTCCCCACGCCGGAACCCGCCGGCGACGAGGGCGCCGCTGCCAAACGCGCCAAGCCCAAGCCGGTCGCAGCGCCCCCCCCGCAGATCCCCAACAAGGCGATGGCCGCCGCGCCTGTCGCCTCGACCGGAGATGCCACCAAGTCCGGTGCCGCCGGTGCAGGCAGCGGCACCGGCGGTGGCAATGCGGGGGCGGGCACCGGAGCAGGCGGCAGTGGTGACGGCTCAGGATCGGGCGCCAGCCGCGCGGTCAAGATCGCCGGCGATATCACCGCCACGCGCGATTATCCCGCGCGCACCCGCAACCTTCGGCTGGGCAAGAGCGTTGTCGTCGTGCTCACCGTCGGCACCGATGGCCGTGTCCACGGCTGCCGCATCCACCAAGCCAGCCCGGACCCGGAAGCCGATGCCATCACCTGCCGTCTTGCTACCGAACGTTTCCGTTTTCGCCCTGCGACCGACCGCGCCGGTACTCCGATTGCATCCGAATTCGGCTGGCAACAACGATGGTTTGCGCCATAAGTGATGCAGTGCAACATTGCCGTGACATATACCTAGGTTATGGCAAAAGCGGGATCGGCGCCGCAGTCGGCTCGGTTCACAACCTAAGACACAGGAACCTGATGGATACGATAATTCCCGTTGTTCTGTGCGGCGGAAGCGGCACACGTCTCTGGCCGCGTTCGCGCAAGACCTGCCCCAAGCCGTTCCTGCCGCTGGTCGGCGATACCACGCTGTTCGAGGCGACGGTGCTGCGCTGCCCCGCGGAAGCGGGCTTCGGCGCGCCCATCGTCGTAACCGGCACCGCGCATGTCGAGCATGTCGAGGCACAGCTGCCCGATCCGGCGCACAGCACGGTGATCGTCGAACCCGAAGGCAAGAACACCGCCGCCGCCATCGCGCTCGCCGCGCTGCGCCTGCCCGAAGACGCGGTCATGCTGGTCTGCCCGAGCGACCATCATATCGGCGATGTCGAAGCCTTTCAGGCTGCCGCGCGCGAAGCGGCGGCGCTGGCCCGGGGCGGCTGGCTTGTCTCGTTCGGGATCGCGGCGACCGCGCCCGAGACCGGTTTCGGCTATCTGAGGCGCGGCGATGCCATCCCCGGCTCCGGCGGTTTCGCGGTGGCGCAGTTCGTCGAAAAGCCCGATCTCCAGCGCGCCATCGGCTTCCTCGCAGACGGCGGCTACGCCTGGAACGGCGGTATCTTCGCCTTCCGCGCCGGCACCTTCCTTGCCGAACTGGCCGCCCATCGCCCCGCCTTGTTCGAGGCCGTGCGCGCCGCGGTTGCCGAGGGCCGTGAGGACGGCACGCGCTTCCATCCGGATGCCGCTGCTTTCGCGCGGATCGAGGGCGAATCGGTCGACTATGCCGTGATGGAAAACACCGCCCACGCCGCGATGGTGCCTGCCGCGATGGCATGGTCCGATATCGGCAACTGGCAGGCGCTCCACGAAGCGCTCGATCGCGACGAGGGCGGCAACGCCGCGCGCGGGCGGGCGGAACTGGTCGATTGCACCAATGTTCTCGTCGACAGCGACGGCCCGCGCGTCTCGGTCATCGGGGCGAGCGACCTGATCGTCGTGGTCGACAAGGATGAAGTGCTCGTCTGCTCTGCCGCCGGGGCGCAGAAAGTGGGCAAGCTTGCCGGAGCTGTGAACCAATGAGCGAACTTGCCATCCGCACCGTCGAAAAGCCGTGGGGGCGCAGCCAGCTGCCCGCCCCGTTCACGGTCCCTTTCGGCAAGCGGATCGGCGAGATCTGGTTCGAACCAGTCGAGGAAGTCTATTCCCTCCTCGTGAAGTACATCTTCACCAGCGAGAAGCTCTCGGTCCAGGTCCATCCGGATGACACGCAGGCCAAGGACCTCGGCGAATACGATACCGGCAAGGAAGAATGCTGGCTGGTGATTGATGCGGAGCCCGGCGCAACGCTTGGCATCGGCTTTCATGGCGAGCTGAGTGCCGACGCCATGCGCGCCGCGGCGCTCGATGGCAGCATCGAGGATCTGATGGTCTGGCATCCGGTGCAGGCGGGCGATTTCTTCTATATTCCGGCGGGCACGGTCCATGCCATCGGCGCCGGGGTCAGCCTGATCGAAATCCAGCAGAACTCGAACATCACCTACCGCCTCTACGACTATGGCCGCCCGCGTCGGCTGCATCTCGACAAGGGGATCGCAGTGGCGAAGGGTGAGCCCTATGCCGCCGCGCTTCATCGGCACCTTGCGCCGACCGGCACGGTGGAGCTGGCGCGCGGGCGCTATTTCACCGCACACCGGGTGGAAGGTGTGCCCGATGCCGCGCTGCTGGAGGAGTATGACGGCCCGCTGCTGGTGCTGCCCCGCCGCGGCGAGCTCGGATTGGGCCAACAGGTCGTGCGTCCCGGCGAATGCGCTTATGCCGCTTCGGCGTCGGCGATCACCTTCAACCCGGAAAGCCAGAGCATCCTTGTTCGTGCAGCCTGAGCACCCGGTCATGCTGGCGCAGACGATCCAGCTCGCGCTGGCGCCCGTCTTCGTGCTCGTCGCCATCGGCAACATCATGAACATCCTGACCGCCCGCCTTGCGCGGATGGTCGATCGTTCGCGCCACCTGCAGGCGCTCCATGGCGGCACCATGGGCAGCGAGCACGACGGGGTGGTGACCGAAATGCGCGTCATCGACCGGCGCATCGCCCATATCGGCCGCGCGCTGCTGTGCCTTGTGATCAGCGGCCTCGCCATCGGCACGACCGTGGCGGCGCTGTTCCTGAGCGAGCTGGCAGGTGCAGATCTCGGCATCGTCATCGCCGCTACCTTCGTTCTCGCCATTGCGCTGCTGATGGTCGCGCTGGTGCTGCTGTTGCTTGAAACCCGGCTGGCGGCGAAAACCCTGCGCCTGCCGCCCGAACTCCTCGAACTCGAACGCGGCGACCTCTGATGCGCTAAAATAGGGACAGTCCCTGTTTATTGCGATCTATCACATTGAAAAAACGGAAATAGCACGTCGAGCTTCGATGTCTGAAAAATAGGGACTGTCCCTACTTTTTAAGCAGATGCCCTGTCCGGTCGCGCTTGGTATCGAGATAGCGCGCGTTGTGCGGGTTCGCCGGCAGCTGGTGCGCCACGCGTTCGGCCACCGTCACGCCCACGGCTTCCAGCGCGGCGACCTTGGCCGGGTTGTTGGTGAGCAGCCGCACCGCCCCCACGCCCAGCAGATCGAGCATCCGCGCCGCGACCGGGAAATCGCGCGCTTCGCTGGGCAGGCCCAGCCGTTCGTTGGCATCCACCGTGTCGAAGCCCTGATCCTGCAGCTCATAGGCGCGCAGCTTGTTGATGAGGCCGATCCCGCGCCCTTCCTGCCTGAGGTAGAGCAGCAGGCCCCAGCCGCCCGCATTGGCTTCCTCCGCCATGCGCGCGAGCGCCGCATCAAGCTGCGGGCCGCAATCGCACTTGAGGCTGCCGAGCACGTCGCCCGTCAGGCATTCGCTGTGAAGCCGTACCAGCGGCACGTGATCCCCGCTCTGCGTGCCGATCACCAGCGCGACATGCTCGCGCAGGTCGTCGCGCGCGCGGAAGGCGATGATCTCGGCGTGCTCGCACGCATCGACCGGCAGGCGCGCGCGGGCCTGAACGGTGAGTTCCAGCGGGTCCTTGAACGCGGCGAGGTCGTCTGCCGTGACCGTCGCCGCAGCTTCCACGCCGGTCGCAACCATAAACGCCGGGAGGATACCAGCCAGCCGCGCCAGTTCCATCGCCGCCACCGCGGCCGCCTGCGCCGGGCAGGGATCGGCGCGGAAAGGCCCGCGCATCGGTTCAGCGAGATCGAGCGCCGGATCGGCCAAAGTGCGCGCGGCGTGGAGCGAGAAGGGCTCGGCGCCGTGGATCATCACCGGCATGTGCGGCGCAGCGGCATCGCGCTGGTTGGCAAGCTTGAGCGTGGCGGCGCGGGCGTGGGAAATCAGTAGCCGCGCGGCATAGAGGCCGGGCTGCACGAACGCCGTCTCGGCAGGCAGCAGATCGAGCGCGCCGTCGGCTGCCTCCACCCGGATCGCCCAGCCATGGCGCAGCGCATCGAGTGCCAGCGCCGCCGCGCGCGGGTTTCCGCTCAAAGCGTGAACTCCGTGATCAACGGCACGTGGTCCGAAGGCTGATCCCACTTGCGCGTTTCCTCGACGATCCGGTGCCCTGCCGACTTGTCCGCCAGCGCGGGCGAGGCCCACATGTGATCGAGCCGCCGCCCCTGATCCTTGTCGCGCCAATAGGAGCGGTAGGACCACCACGAATAGTTGCGCTGCGGCGCCGGGATATGCTTGCGGCCCAGATCGACCCAGCCATGCGCCGCGCCGAATGCGCCGAGCGCGGCGACTTCCTGCGGCGTGTGGCTGACGACCTTGAGCAGCGCCTTGTGGTCATAGACATCGCAATCGAGCGGGGCGATGTTGAAGTCCCCCACGATCAAGGTCGGACGCTCGATCGCACCGGCCCACTGCGTCATCCGTTCGAGAAAGGCGAGCTTCTGGCCGAACTTGGGATTGGCCTCCGGGTCGGGGATGTCGCCGCCCGCCGGGATATAGACGTTCTCGAGAATCAGCCCGCCGCCGGGCGTCATCACTTCCACGCCGACATGCCGCGCTTCGCCATTGGCCTGCCAGTCGTGGCGGTTCAGCTCGCGGATCGGCACGCGGCTGACGGTGGCGACACCGTGGTAGCCCTTCTGCCCATGCACCGCGCGGTGGGTGTAGCCCAGCTGCTCGAACACATCGTGCGGGAACAGCGATTCGGCCGTCTTGATCTCCTGCAGGCACAGCACGTCGGGCTGCTGCTCGGCGAGGAAACGGGCGACCTGATCGATGCGCAGCCGCACCGAATTGATGTTCCAGGTGGCGATGGAGAGGGTCGGGGAGGCCATGCGCGGGCTTTAGGAGCCTTGGCCAGCAGCGGCAAGCGGCGCGGCGGGCAAGCGCAGAACGAAAAAACCCTCGGACCGGGGGCATGGTCCGAGGGTTCCTTCTGCGTTCGTCACGCTGTCAGACGGCGGGGGATTGTGGACCGGGTAACAGGGGGGGCGAACCCGGTCGGTGCCGTCTTGACCAGCCCTTACTAGGATCGTTCCGCTTGCTGGCGGATGAACGGCCCTTTCAGGGTAGACCCAAAGTGGTCGCAAATTGTCGCAGGATCGTGACGGCATTTTGCACGGCTGCGACGAACCGATGCTTACTTGCGCCCGGACCCGCGCGGATCGGTCCAGCGGAAGGTGTTGGAGGGCAGCGCCACGCCATAGCGCTGATTCGTCAGCCGCACCGTGGTCCGCCGGTTCTGCGAATCGAGCGCGACCCAGCTGTTGAGCTCCCACCCGCCCGGTGCGCTCGGCTTCTTGAGCATGATCATCGTGATCGAGCCGTATTCCGGATGACGCGGATCGCGCACATCGAGGCTGATCACTTCGGAATGCCCGGTGGGATTGAGCGTGGCGAAGCGCGCGACGTCCTTGTTGGGATCGAGCAGCGCGCCTAGCGGGCTGTTCTTGATCGGCCAGCGCTGTACTTGCCGCACTTCGTAGTCGATCAGCGTGAGCGCAGACCCGTCAGAGACGATCAGCAGGGGAATGCCCGGCTGATACTGGAAGCGGATCTTGCCGGGGCGCTGCATGCTGAGCACGCCGGTCAGCCGCTGGCCGTTGCGGTCGGTCTGGACGAAATCGGCCTGCAGCGTGGTGATCGCGCGCAGCGCCGCGACCGCCTGCTCGACTTGCGGATCGATCGCAGTCGTTGGCGCCGCTGGCGGAGGCGCGGCAACGGAAACGACAGGTGCCGCCAACGCAAGAAGCGCGGCGGCGACAAACGGGCGGGAGGCGGCAAGCCGGCGGGCAAGGGAGAGCGTCATCGTCATCCCTATACCACTGCCGAAGGAGCATTGAACCCGGCGTGAACTGTCTCGCCGCGGCCATGCGCCGCTTACTTGATCTTGGCTTCCTTGAACTCGACGTGCTTGCGCGCCACCGGGTCATACTTGCGGAACACCATCTTCTCGGTGGTGTTGCGCGGGTTCTTCTTCGTCACATAGAAGAAGCCGGTGTCGGCGGTCGAGACCAGGCGGATCTTGACGGTAGTGGGCTTGGCCATGACTTTATCCTGAAAACTAGCGTGCGCACGTCAAAAACGAATGCGGCGGCGCGTTGCCACGCCGCCAGACAGGCGCCGGTCGTTGGGAGCGAATCGCGCAAAAGTCAAGGGGCGGGATAGGGCTTCAGCGGTTTGATCACCCCGAAGTGCTCCTTTGCCAGCGGTTCGTCGAGCGGCGGCAGCGCGGGAACCTTCTGCTCGACGGGCCTCACCGGCAGCCGATCCAGCAAATCGCGCACCAGCGTCAGCCGCCCCCGGCGCTGGTCGTTGAAATCGACCAGAGTCCACGGCGCATGTTTGCTGTGGGTGGCTTCCAGCATGGCCTCGCGCGCCTTGGTGTAGTCGCGATACTTGCCGCGCGCCGCCACATCGATCGGGGAAATCTTCCACTGCTTGCCTGGATCGTCGTGCCGTTCAGCCAGCCGTTCCTCCTGCTCTTCCTGATCGCAGGTGAGCCAGTACTTGAACAGCAGCAGCCCGTCCTCCACTAGCAGCTTCTCGAACTTCGGCGCGGCTTCGAGGAAGGCCTCGACCTGCTCATCGGTTGCGAAGCCCATCACCTTCTCGACGCCCGCGCGGTTGTACCAGCTGCGGTCGAACAGCACGATCTCGCCGCCAGCGGGCAGGTGCGGGACATAGCGCTGGAAGTACCACTGCGTCTTCTCGCGCTCGGTCGGGGCAGGGAGGGCGGCAGTGCGCACCTGCCGGGGATTGAGCTTCTGCGAGATCGCGTGGATCGCACCGGTCTTGCCCGCCGTATCGCGTCCTTCGAGGATCACGAGGATCCGCGCGCCGCACGCCCGCGCCCAGCCCGCCATCGCGGTGAGTTCGCCCTGCATGCCCTCGAGCGCTTCTTCGTAGTCCTTGCGGCCAAGCTCGTCCTTGCTCACGCGGTATCCTCTCGCTTTGCGAGGGCAGACTGTCGCAGGCCTGCCGCTTTGGCAATCGCCGCCCGTTGCAAGGAACAGCCGCAAGCGCTACAAGTTGCAATTGAAACCATGTCGGACCTTGTCGAACTCGCAGCCGATTTCACGCGGCTCCCCGATCTGCCGGACGGTGTCTTTACCGCGCCGCTGCAGCGCCCGCCCCATGTCGGCGAGGATTGGCTGGAGCCGCACCAGACCGACTACAACGCGGATGACCACCGCGTGTGGGACGATCTCTTCGCCCGCCAGATGCAGGTCCTCCCCGGCCGCGCGGCGACCGCGTTCCTCAAGGGACTTGACCGGCTCGATCTGGGGCGCGGCGGGGTGCCCGATTTTTCGCGGCTTTCGGCAGAGCTTGGCGCGCTGACGGGCTGGAGCGTGGTGCCGGTGCCGATGCTGATCCCCGATCACGTGTTCTTCTGGCACCTCGCCAACCGGCGCTTTCCCGCCGGCAACTTCATCCGCACCCGCGCGCAGTTCGACTACATCGAGGAACCAGACGTCTTCCACGATGTATTCGGCCATGTGCCGATGCTCACCGACCCGGTGTTTGCCGACTACATGCAGGAATATGGCCGCGCCGGGTGGAAGGCGATGCGCTACAACCGCCTGAAGGCATTGGGCGCGCTCTACTGGTACACGGTCGAATTCGGCCTGATCATGGAAGCAGATGGCCTCCGGGCCTATGGCGCGGGCATCCTTTCCGGGCCCACCGAGGTACGCTTTGCCCTTGAGGCGCAGTCCCCCAACCGCATTTTCCTGCATGTCGACCGCGTGATGCGCACCGACTACGCAATCGACGATCTCCAGCCGACCTACTTCGTGATCGAGAGCTTCGCCGATCTCTACCGCCAGACCGTCGAGCGCGATTTCGACCGGCTCTATCGCGGGCTCGGCGCGAGCTTCACCTATGCCGGCAGCGCGGTGATCGATGTCGATGATGTGCTCCACCGAGGCACGCTGGAATACCATCTACGCGGTGGGCGGGGGAGCGGGGCTTCGCCGGTTTAGATATTGCGGTGCGTGTCGGTTTTCGCCCAGTTGCGGACATCACGGCTTACCATCGCCACTAAAAACCCACCGTCACCCCGTGCTTGACACGGGGTTTGGCTGTTCTTTTTACGCCCGGCCTGAAAGGAAAAGCCAAGGCCCGTGTCAAGCACGGGCCGACGGGCAGTGTGCTGGTGGAATTGTCCGCTTCCCATCCAGTTCTCGCCGTTCACACCAGTACGGCTACCCCCAGAAACTCAAACCCACAGCAACCACGCCAGACCCAGTGCGCCCAGCACGATGCGGTAGGCGGCAAACGGCGTGAAGCCGCGCTTGCTCACATAGCCGATGAAGAACTTGATCACGATCAGCGAGACAAGGAACGAGACCACCGAGCCGATCGCGATTTCCTTGATGCCGACAGGGCCTGCGCCTGCCGAAAGCTCGTGCCGGTGGTCCCACAATTGCTTCACCGTCGCGCCCAGCATCGTCGGCACCGCGAGGAAGAAGCTGAACTCGGCCGCCGTCTTGCGGTTCTCGCCCATCACCAGCGCGCCCATGATCGTCGCGCCCGAGCGCGAGACGCCGGGGATCACCGCGATGCACTGCATCATGCCGATGCGGATCGCCTGCGCCAGCGGCATCTGGCCCACCGGCCGGTAGGTCTGGTGCGAGACCAGCCGCTCCACCGCGATGATCGCAAAGCCGCCCACGATCAGCGCGATGCAGACCACAACCGGGTTCTCGAGCAGCAGATCGATCTTCGATTTGAACAGCACGCCCACGATGGCCGCCGGAATGAACGCCGCCAGCACGTTGCGCACGAAGGCGATCGATTCGCGCGATCCGCGCAGCGCGCCCATCGCGACGTCCATGAAGGTGCGCCAGTAGAGCACCACCACCGCCATCACCGCCGGCAGCTGGATCACGACGTTGAACACCTCCCAGGTCTTCGCGTCATAGCCGAACAGCTCCGACGCCAGAATCAGGTGCCCGGTCGAGGAGACGGGGATGAACTCGGTGAGCCCCTCGACAATGCCGAGCAGAATGGCGGTGATGGTCGTATCCATGGCGCGCAGGGGTCGCCGCAGCGCAGCATTCTGTCAAGCGCAGAGGCGGCTTAAAGTTTTGTCATCTCACCAGATCCGCACGCGGTCCTTGGGCGCGAGGTAGAGCTTGTCGCCCGGCTTCACCTTGAACGCCGCGTACCACGGATCGAAATTGCGCACGACCGCATTGACCCGCGCCTCGGCAAGCGAATGCGGATCGGTCTTGAGCAATTGCCGCGCCAGCTGTTCGCGCAGCTTCTCGCGCCACGATTGCGCGTAGGAAAGAAAGAAGCGCTGGTCCCCGGTCAGCCCGTCGATCACCGGCGCGGGCTTGCCGCCCAGCGATAGCTTGTAGGCGGCATAGGCCATCGAAAGCCCGGCCAGATCGCCAATGTTCTCGCCCAGCGTCAGCTTGCCGTTGTGGCAGGTCTTGCCGTCGTCATAGGGGCAGACCTTGTCGTACTGCGCAGCGAGCTTCGCCCCCAGTTTGTCGAAGGTCTTGCGGTCGGCCGGCGTCCACCAGTCCTTGAGCGCGCCAGTGCCGTCATAGCGCGAGCCCTCGTCGTCGAACCCGTGGCCGATCTCATGGCCGATGGTCGCGCCCACCGCGCCGTAGTTCACCGCCGCGTCGGCCTTCGGGTTGAAGTAGGGCGGCTGGAGATAGGCGGCCGGAAACACGATCTCGTTCGCGGTCGGCTGGTAATAGGCGTTCACCGTCTGCGGGGTCATCAGCCACTTGGTCTTGTCGACCGGCTTACCGAGCTCGCTCAGATCGTCCTGCCAGTGCCAGCGCGCTGCCTCGATGGCGTTGGCCAGCGGCTGGTCGGGCTTGATCGACATGCCGTCATAGGTCTTGAACTTGTCGGGATAGCCGATCTTCACCGTGAAGGCGTCGAGCTTGGCGAGAGCCGCCTTGCGCGTCGCCGGGCTCATCCACGCCAGCGTCTTGAGCTTGCCGGCCAGCGCGGCACGCAAGTTGCTGACGAGCGTGACCATCGCCGCCTTGCTCGAAGGCGGGAAGTGCTGCTCGACATAGGCCTTGCCGATGCCTTCGCCCATCTGGCCCTGCACGCTGGAGAGCGCGCGCTGCCAGCGCTGGCGGTCGCGCTCGCGGCCCTGCAGCGTCTTGCCGTAGAACGCAAAGCGCGCGTCATCGACATCGCTTGGCAGCACCGAGGCGTAATTCATCAGGAAATGCGCGGCGGTCCACGCCTGCAAGGTCGCGATGTCTTCCTCGCCGAGCAGCTTGATCAGCGCCGGAATGCCGCCGCCGAGCTTGGCGAGGTCGTCCTTGGTCAGGCCGAGCCTGGCGATCTTGTCCGCGCTCGGCGGGATCTCGCCCACGAACACCGAGCTCGCCTTGCCCAGCCCCGAGCCATCGAGCAGCGCCGCCACCGGGAACGGTCCGCCCATCGCGATCAGCTCCTCGCGCGAGACGCGGTTGGTGGTGAGCAGCGGATTGCGCTGCAGCGCCTTGTCCCAATCGAGCACCGCGATCTTGCGCTCGAAGTCATAGACCTTGGCCGCCATGCCGGCTGCGTCGGCATAGCCGGCCTTGCCCAGCATGAAGGTCAGCAGCTCGCGGTACTTGCCCTGCAGCTCGCGGTTGCGCTCATTGTCGACGAGGTAATAGTCGCGGTCCGGCAAGCCGAGCCCGCCGAGATCGCTGTAGGCTGCGTTGACGCCCGGGTTCTCGGCATCGATCTGCACCGAAAAGCCGAGCGGCGAGGGAAAGCCGGGCGCGGCGAACAGCGCGGCGAGATCGGCGCGGGTGTTCGCGGCCTTGATCCGGTCGAGATAGGGCTGCGCGGGGGCCATGCCAGCAGCGTCGATGGCCGGGCGGTCAAGGAATGCCTTGTAGCTGTCGGCGATGCGCTGGCTGTCGCTCCCCGGTGCCTGCGGCGCTGCGGCAAGGCCCTGGACGATGTCCTTCACGGCCTGTTCCGCGCTCAGTGTAAGCGCCAGCGCCACGCCGCTGTAGGGATATTGCGGCGGGATCGCCTCGCTGCGGTCCCACTTGCCGTTCACATAGGCGAAGAAGTCGTCGCCCGGCCTCACCGCCTTGTCGACCTGCGCGGGATCGAGCCCCCAGCCGCCGAACGTCGGGATGGGGTAGCCGTCGATCTCGGCGGGCTTGGCGGTGTCGGCCTGGGCGGCGGTGGAAAGCGCGAGCGCGAACAGCGAGGCGGCGGAAATCGCGCCCTTGACGTGCTTCAGCATGACTCAGGAAGTTCCCATCGGTTGCAGATGTACCTAATTGGGACACTAGTCATCGGTCGGCGCTTGTCCAGCACCCGCAGTATTACTTTGGTGCAGGTGATTACGCCTCGGCGCTGTCGAACTGCAGGCGGGCAAGGCGGGCATAGAGCCCGTCCTGCGCGGAAAGCACGGCGTGGGTGCCCTGTTCGACGATGCGGCCCTTGTCCATCACCACGATGCGGTCCGCCGCGCGCACGGTGGCGAGCCGGTGCGCGATCACCAAAGTGGTGCGCGCCTTCATCAGCCGGTCGAGCGCGTCCTGCACCAGCCGCTCGCTTTCGGCATCGAGCGCGCTGGTCGCCTCGTCGAGCAGCAGGATCGGCGCGTCGCGCAGCAGCGCGCGGGCGATGGCGATGCGCTGGCGCTGCCCGCCTGATAGCCGCGCGCCGTCCTCGCCAAGGAAGGTGTCGAGTCCTTGGGGGAGGTCCTTGAGGAAGGTCGCCGCATTGGCCGCTTCCGCCGCTTCCCAGATCTGCGCGTCGCTGGCGTTCCAGTTGCCGTAGCGCAAGTTGTCCCGCGCCGAGGCGGCAAACAGCACGCCCTCCTGCGGCACCAGCGCCATGCGCGCGCGCACTTCGGCGGGGTCCGCCTGCGGCAAGGGCACGCCGTCGATGCGGACCATGCCGGCATGCGGATCGTAGAAGCGCTCCGCCAGCAGGAACAGCGTCGACTTGCCCGCGCCAGAGGGACCGACGATGGCGACGGTCTCGCCCGGTTCCACCGCCAGCGAAAAGTCTTCCAGCGCTGCGACTTCCGGGCGGCTGGGATAGCGGAACGAGACGTTCTGGAACGCCAGCTGCCCGCGCGGCGGCTGCGGCAGGTGCAGCGGGCGCGCCGGTGCGGTGATCTCGGGCTGTTCGAGCAGCAGTTCGTTGAGCCGCCCGGCTGCCCCCGCACCGCGCAGGAGGTCGCCATAGACTTCGGTGAGCGCGCCGACCGCGCCCGCGACGATGCCCCCCGTCAGCACGAAAGCGGCGATGGTGCCCCCGCTGATGGAACCGTTGGCGACCGCCGTCGCGCCCTGCCACATCAGCACCGCGATCCCGCCGAACACCAGGAAGATGACGATGGCGGTCATGACCGAACGGATCATGATGCGCCGCCTTGCCGCGCTGAAAGTCCGCTCGACCGCCTCGGCAAACCGGCCCGCCTCGCGCTTTTCCTGCCCGAAAGCCTGCACGACCTTCATCGCGCCGAGCACTTCGCTGATCTGGACGCCGATGTCCGCGACCCGGTCCTGGCTGGAGCGCGAGGCATTGCGCAGGCGCGAGCCGAAAAACACGATCGGGCCGACCACGACCGGGATGCCGACCAGCAACCCCGCCGTGAGGGCCGGCGCCAGCGTGAAAAGATAGGCAATGCCGGCAAGCGCCGTGATCGAGTTCCTGAGCGCGATGGAAGACGTCGTCCCCACCACCTGTTCGATGATCGCGGTATCGGATGTCATGCGCGAGGAGATTTCCTTCGGGCTGTTCGTCTCGAAGAAGCTCGGCGGCATGCGCAGCAGGTTGGCCTGCACCTTGAGCCGGATATCGGCAACGACGCGCTCGCCCAGCCACGAGACGAAATAGAACCGCACCGCCGTGCCCAGGCCGAGGATGACCACGACCAGCAGCAGCCAGCGGAAGGAGCTATTGATCGTCTCCAAATTGGCGCCCTTGCTGAACGCCTTGTCGATGATCGACTTGAAGCTGGCGGGAACGGCAATCGTCGCGCCGGACGTGATCAGCAGCGCCGTCAACGCGATGGCCACTTCGCCCGGATAGCTGGCGCCTTCGCGCAGCAGCATGCGCAGCGGGCTGAGCGTACGCGCGGGGCGGAGGGCGGGCGCGGCTTCGGCAGCCTGTGTTTCGGGGCCGATGTTCTGGGTATTGGCGTCCATCGCCCCCGCCCTAGCCCATGCGGAGAGGGGCCGAAAGGGGGCAGCGGGGCAATCCCCGCCGAAGTGGGACAATGGTGCGTTGCACAAGGTGCAAAATCACGGCACACTAGGTCCAATCGGAGCAGCGCACGGCTCCGCAACAAGACAAAGGTGTTCGCAGTGCTTTACAAGGCTTACGAGATCCAGCGCTCGATGCTCAACGCGGGCAGCGCGATGGCGGCGATGGGCGCCGAAATGCTCACCGATCCGCGCAACCCCTGGGCGCCCTTCGGCGGCACCCAGATGCTCGCTTCCGCGCTCGACGTGTTCGCCCACGCCGCCGCTCCGCGCGGCAAGCCGGCGTTCGGGATCAAGGTCGTGCAGGTCGATGGCACGCCCCACGCGGTGAACGAGACGGTCGAGATCCAGCAACCCTTCGGCATGTTGCGCAAGTTCACGCACGAAGGCCTGCCCGCCGATGCGCCGCGCCTCCTTATCGTCGCGCCGATGAGCGGCCACTACGCGACCCTGCTGCGCGGCACGGTGGAGCGCATGCTCGAACGCTGCGTTGTCTACATCACCGACTGGGCCGATGCGAAGTATGTGCCGCTGGCTGAAGGCCGCTTCGATCTTGATGAATACATCGACTACCTGATCGGCTACCTTGAGCACATCGGCCCCGGCGCGCACATGATGGCGGTGTGCCAGCCTTCGGTCCCCGCGCTCGCAGCAACCGGCGTGATGGCGGTGCGCGAGCACCCCTGCCGCCCGGTCACGCTTACCATGATGGGCGGCCCGATCGACACGCGTGAAAGCCCGACGGCGGTGAACGACCACGCGATCACCAAGCCGTTCGTGTGGTTCAAGCACAACGTGATCACCACCGTGCCCGCCAACTATCCCGGCGCGGGGCGGCAGGTCTATCCGGGCTTCGTCCAGCTCGCGAGCTTCATGTCGATGAACCTCGGCAACCACATGAACGCCCACTACGGGCTGTTCAAGCACATGGTCCAGGGCGACGGCGAAAGCGCGGATGCGACCAAGGCCTTCTACGACGAATATCGCGCCGTCTGCGACATGACCGCCGAATTCTACCTCCAGACCGTCGATGTCGTGTTCCAGCAGCACCTGCTGCCCAAGGGCGAACTGGTCCATCGCGGCATCCTCGTCGATCTCGGGGCGATCAAGGACACCGCGATCCTGTGCATCGAGGGCGAGCGTGACGACATCTCGGGCATCGGCCAGACCAAGGCCGCGCTGAAGGTGACGCCGAACCTGCCCGAGAAGCTCAAGAAGTATCACCTTGCGCCCGAAGTCGGCCACTACGGCATCTTCAACGGCTCGCGCTGGCGCACCAGCATCGCCCCGGTGGTCGAGGGCTGGATCCGCTCCAATGCCACGGCGCGCAAGCTGAGCGTGGTCGCCTGATCCAGGCGCCCCGCCGCGCGGCGGTGGGGCGCTTCAGATTCGCGCGCTTGTTAAGGCAAGGCCGTAACGCTGTGCCGAAACAGGACTGCGATTCCGAAAAAGTCCACCATTTGTTCAGTTTCGTGGCAGGGCAATACTAAGCAACGCTAGGGAAAAGCGGCTGCAGGCCAAATCCACTACCTGCTATCGCATGGATATGGTAACTGCATTCTTCCGCGCCGAAGATTCATCGGGCACCGGTTCATGGGAGGAATGTCCTGTGGAACCGCCAGACCCTGATCCCGCGCCGCGCGTCACGGTCGTGCTGCCGGTGCACAACGGCGCGGCCTTTCTCGATGCCGCCATCACTTCGATCCTTGCGCAGACCTTTCGCGATTTCGAACTGATCTGCGTCGACGATGGCTCGACCGACGATACCCCGGCCATCCTCAGGCGCCATGCCCTCGGGGATCGCCGCGTGCGGATCATCACCAATTCGCCCAACAAGGGCCTTCCCGGCGCGCTCAACACCGGCTTTGCGGCCGCGCGCGGCACGCTCCACACCTGGACATCTGACGACAACATCGCGCGGCCCGACATGCTGGCGCGGCTGGTCGCAGCGCTTCATGCTGCTCCCGATGCCTCGATCGCCTACGCCGATTTCAGCGTGATCGATGCCGAGGGCCGCGTCACCGGCTTCCAGAAGATGGGCCCGGCCTCTGATATCCTCCTCGGCAACCGCATCGGCGCGGCCTTCCTCTACCGCGCCGAAGTCACCCGCACGCTGGGCGGCTATGACGAGGCGCTGTTCGGGGTCGAGGACTATGACTTCTGGCTGCGCGCGGCGCGGCGCTTCGATTTCGTGAAGCTCGACGAGGACCTCTATCTCTACCGTCGCCACGAAGCGAGCCTGACCGACCGGCGCGCCTTGCGCATCCACCGGCTCGGCTCGCACATCCTGCGCCGCGAACTCGCACTGGAGCCTGATCGGAAACGGCGTGCCCGCGCGCTGGTCGAGCAGAGCCTTGCCAGCCGCATCGATGCGCGGCTCGATATGCTCGCGCTCGGCCTTGCGCTGTCACCGGGGCTCGCAAGGGGCCGGATCAATGCGATCCTGCGCCACCTTGCGCATCACTTCGTCCGGGTGATCACACGAAAAACTGGGTGATCCACTCGCAGATCAGCGCGGGCTTCTCCTCGCCTTCGATCTCGACCGTGATTTCCATCGTCTGCTGCCACTGACCGGGGCGCTTCTCGTCAAGCTCAAGCAGCTTGAACACGCCGCGCACCCGCTTGCCCGAGCGGACGGGGGCGAGGAAGCGCGTCTTGTTGCCGCCGTAGTTGACGCCCATTTTCACGCCTTCGGGGCGCGGGCAATCGCTCTGCTGGGTCAGCAGCGGGATCAGCGAGAGCGTCAGGAAGCCGTGCGCGATGGTCCCGCCGAACGGGGTCAGCTTGGCCTTTTCCGCGTCGATATGGATGAACTGGAAGTCGCCGGTGGCCTCGGCGAACTGGTTGATCCGCTCCTGCGTCACCTCGACCCATTCCGAAGTGCCCACCACCTGACCGACCAGGTCCTTGATTGCGCCCGGTGCCATCGTCTTCATCGCTGCCCTCTCCCGTCGTGGCTGTGCCTTTGCGCCTTCTCTAGGCTGCAAACGCCGCGCCGCGCAACAGGTGGTGGTCAGGCCGAAGCGGGCAGGGCAGGGGCGCCTTGCCGCGGCATACGGAAGGGCTTGGGCGCCGCGCGCTTGACCCGGCCGATATAGGCCGAAAGCCCGCATTGCAGCCCCACCAGCATGTAGCAGAACGGCTGGAACGCAATCCCCACGAAGGCCCCGCCGAACAGGTAGACGATCTGCGCCTGCTGCAGGGCATCGGCGAGCGGTGTCACCCAGCGCAGTTCGGGGCTTGTGTTCCTGGCATAGCTGCGCCGGATCACCTCCATGTGCACCACGCCCATGATATGGAGCAGCAGCCACATCGCGAGGCCTGGATAGCCCTGTTCGCCCAGCATCTCGAAATAGCTCGAATGGTAGGCGCGCCCGCGCTCCTCGATCCGCTGGGTCTCGATCGCGGTGTTGTTGTCGCCCGCGTTCTCGGCCTCGATCTTGTCGTAGCTCAGCACGTTCTGGCGATAGGCCTCGAAGCCGCCGCCGAACGGATGCGTCTTGGCGTATTCGATGGTCCACTTCCACACCGCCACGCGCGTCGAGGCCGACTGATCGGACTGGTGGTTGCGGATCGTGCTCATCCGCTCGGTATAGCTTTGTGGCAGGAACGGGATCGCGATCGTCACCAGCGCACCGATCGCGCCGATATAGAGCAGGCGCCGCTTGACCGAGCGCAGCATCATCACGCCCAGCACCGCCACGCAGATCAGGCCGGTGCGCGCCTGTGTGCCCACCGGCATCAGCAGGCAGGAAAAGCAGATGCCCAGCGCGAAGAGCCAGACCAGCAGGCCCGGCTTGAAGATCGTGCCATGGCGCGCGAGCCACAGCGCCAGCGGCATCACGCAGACCGCGCAGGTGGAGATGATCGAGCCTTCGTAGAGCCCGGTGTTGTCGTTCACCAGCAGCTTGAGCTCGCCATAGCCGCCGCCGCCCGCCAGCGTCTTGATCCCGCCGCCGATCACGATCACGCCCACCGAAAGCACCATGATCAGCGTGAACGCCTCGATGCGCAGGCGGGTGCGCAGGGTCAGCGGCAGGAACATCGCAAAGACGAGCGCCTTCCACACCCACGCCCACTTCTCGAGCGCCTCGTCCGGAAAGTCCGCGCCGCGCGTGCTGAGCCCGCAGTAGATCAGCAGCAGGAAAAGCAGCATCTGGCGCGGCGAGAAGCGGATGCCGCTCTTGTCCTCCGCCACCGCCCAGGCCGTCACTGCGCCCATGAACGCGATCAGGCTGATCGGGATGGACTGCAGGAAGCCCCAGCTCACCTTCTGCGGCGCGACGATGTCGATATAGGCATAGGCCAGCACGAACAGGAACGGCTTGCGCACGCCCGCTGCCAGAAACGCGGTCACGAAGGCGGTGAGGAACAGATTAAGCACGCGGGCGCTCTTCGCCGGGGATCGCCTGCTTGCCCTTGCGCCCCATCAGCCCGCGCTCGCGCCCGGGCAGGATGGGATCGTTGTCGAGATCGTCGCGGTGCAGCAGGCGCCAGACGGCAATCGCCATCAGCATATGGGGCACGACCACGGTAATGATGTCGATCATGCGGGCATGCCCAAGGTCACCTTCCGGCCCGCCATCGAACCGTTCTCACCTGCTCAATAGGCAAACTCGGTTGACGCGGCGTTAAGTCCTGCCGTGGCATGGCCAGCCGCATGGCCCGGGTTCTCCATATCCTCGATCACTCGCTGCCGCTGCAGAGCGGCTATACCTTCCGCACGCGCGCGATCCTCAAGGCGCAGGAAGGGCTGGGCCACGAAGTGCGCGGCCTCACCGGCCTGCGCCACACCGCGCCGTTCACCGGGGCAGAGCCCGAACTGCACGATGGCCTTCCGTTCCACCGCACTTCGGGCAAACCGTCCGGCCCGCCGGGGCTGGCGGAATGGCAGGAAATTGGCGCGCTGGCTCGCCGCATCGAAGCCGTCGCCCGCAAATGGCGCCCCGATGTCCTCCATGCCCACTCGCCTGCACTCGGCGGCCTCGCAGCGGTGCGCGCCGGGCGCAAGCTTGGCCTTCCGGTCGTCTACGAAATCCGCGCCTTCTGGGAAGACGCTGCTGCGGGCAACGGCACAGGACGCGAAGGCTCGCTGCGCTACCGGCTGACCCGCGCGCTCGAAAACGAAGTCGTGCGCGGCGCGGATGCGGTGGTCACGATCTGCGAGGGCCTGCGCGGCGATCTCGTCGCGCGCGGGTTTCCCGCCGCCAAGATCACCGTGATGCCCAACGGCGTCGATCTCGCGCTGTTCGGCCAGCCGCTGGAGCGCGACGCGGCGTTCGCGGACAGCCTCGGCCTCGGCGACGGCCCGGTGATCGGCTTCCTCGGCAGCTTCTACCCCTACGAAGGCCTTGACGACCTCATCGCTGCGATGCCGCTGATCCTCGCCCGCCAGCCCGACGCGCGCCTGCTCCTCGTCGGCGGCGGTCCGGCGGAAGCGCAGCTTCGCGCACAGGCCGCCGCATCTCCCGCCGCGCACGCCATCCACTTCATCGGCCGCGTGCCGCACCACGAGGTGGACCGCTATTACGCGCTCGTCGATGTCGTGTGCTATCCGCGCAAGGCCATGCGCCTCACCGATCTCGTCACGCCGCTGAAGCCGCTCGAAGCCATGGCGCAGGGCAAGCTCGTCGCGGCAAGCTCGGTCGGCGGCCACCGCGAACTGATCGAGCATGGCATGACCGGCACGCTGTTTCCGCCCGACGCCCCCGCCGGCCTCGCCGCCGCGATGGCGGATTTGCTGGAGGACCGCGCCATGTGGCCCGCCCGCCGCACAGTCGCCCGCGCCTTCGTCGAACGTGCCCATGACTGGTCGCGTAACGCTGCCCGTTATGATTCCGTTTACCAAACCCTGTTAACCCGAAATCAAGCAATCTCCGGCGCTGCGGCCTGATCTCGGGCAGCTTCATCGGAGGTCACCTTCCGACCGGGGGCCGACACGCGCCATGAGTACGTTTCGCCAGAAGTTTCAGGCCACGACTAACCGGGCCAGGCCCGATCCCGAAGATATGATCGGCACACCCCGCAAGCGCCGCCGCGCCGCTCCGGTCACCGCGCACCGCCTGTTCCCGGCCTTCGCCGCCCTCTGGTTCGCCGCGCTGTTCGGTCTTGGAAGCCTCGCCATTCCGGGCAGCCTGCTCGGCGCCGTCGTGCTCAAGACGGGCCTTCCCGCCATCGTCCCCGCCGCCGCCCCGCCGCTGGGCTTCACCGCACATCTGCTGGTTGCTTTCGCGCTCGCCGTATTCGGCGCGGCACTCGGCCTTGCTGTGGCACTCCGGCTGCGTCCGAAGGACAAGGCGGAAGTGCGCCGCGCCGCGCCGGTCGCCCCCGCCGCTGCTCCCGAACCTGAGGCGGCCTACAAGGTCCGCGCCCGCGATGCCCATCCCGACGCGCCGCCGCGCCGCCCGCTGGTGCTGACCGAAGCTCTGGTCGACCCGCTTGTCGAAGCTGCTGTCGAATCCGAACCCGAGCCTGAAACCTTCGCGCCCCTGCTGCGCCGCAAGCCGCGCCCCGCCTCGGCCGAGTCGGCGGCCGATGTGACACCGTATATCCCCGAGTACACGCCCGGCGGCACCGGCGCGGTCCGTCCCCTCGATCTTTCCGCGCTCGACCTCGATGAGCCGATCGAGGAGCCCTTCGCCGCGCAGCCGGAGCCCGTGGCAATCGAGACCGCCGCGGCCGCCGCTGCTCCCCAGCCCCAGCCCCAGCCTGAGCCTGAGCCCGAGCCAGCGGCCACCCCGGTGCTGATCGCGGCAACTCCGCAGCTCCCCGTCAGTTTCGCCGCCGCGTTGCCCGAAGCAGCCGAGGTCAAGCGCTCGCCCGTCGCCGGTGCCCGGCTCGAAAACCTTGGCCTTGTCCAGCTGATCGAACGCCTCGCGCTCGCCATTGCCGAGCAGAAGGCGGCCAACGAAGCGGTGATCGCCGCCGACAACACCGCTGAAGCGGAGGCTGCCGCGCCGGAAATCGAACCCGGCCCGTTCTCACGCCCGCACATCGCCAGCCCTGCTTCGCAGGCTTCCGACGTGCCCGCCATCGGCTCTGCGCGGGAATCCATTCTGCGCCGCCTCGGTGCGATTGCTGCCGGCGAGGCGGTCGACGGCAAGGACAACGAAGCTGCGGCGCGGCTCTTCACGCGCCCCGCCCCTGTCCCCGTCCCTGCCTCAGTGCAGGCGGAAGCGGTCGTTCCGCTCCGTCCGGTCGAGCCCGCCGCGTCGGCACCCACGGCCCCGGTCGAAGCGGATGAGGCCCTGCGCTCGGCGCTGGCGACGCTCAAACGCATGAGCGCACGCGCCTGACGCTACGGCAAGGCTGATTTATCAGCCTTGCCCTGGCAGCCGCGCACCATGCATCCGTATTTCCGACCAGATCGGCGCCGAGCCCTTCGGGCAATTCGCGCTGCGCCATTGCAAAATAACTTTCCTGCAGTCATGGGGGGATTCCGCGCAACTTTCGTTGCCCATTGGGCAGCGTGATTCGCGCTGGGCGTATCAACCGACGTCGTTTTGACCGAGTGCAGGGCAAAAATTGTGATGGGTTTTCCGCAGGTTCAGGGCCTTTACGATCCGCGTAACGAACACGACGCATGCGGCGTCGGCTTCGTCGCGCATATCAAAGGCATCAAAAGCCACGGAATTATCGAGCAGGCGCTTGAGATCCTTCGCAATCTCGATCATCGCGGCGCGGTCGGCGCGGACCCGCTGCTCGGTGACGGCGCTGGCATCCTGATCCAGATCCCCGATGCGCTGCTGCGCCGCTGGGCCGAAGCCGAGGGCAAGGACCTGCCGGCCCCCGGCGACTATGCCGTCGCGATGTGCTTCCTGCCGCAGGACGAACCGGCGCGGAACTTCGTGATCGAAGTGTTCGAGAAGTTCATTGCGAAGGAAGGTCAGCACCTCATCGGCTGGCGCGATGTGCCGACCACGCTTGACGGGCTCGGCAAGACGGTGATCGAACAGATGCCGGTCATCCGCCAGTGCCTGATCCGGCGCGGCGATAACTGCCCCGATCAGGACGCGTTCGAGCGCAAGCTGCTGGCGATCCGCAAGCAGACGCAGAACCCGCTCAAGGCCATGGCCGAGAAGCACGGCCTCCCGGGCGTCACGCAGCTCTACATGCCCAGCTTCTCGTCGCGCACCGTCGTCTACAAGGGCCTGCTGCTCGCCGATCAGGTCGGCTCGTTCTACGATGATCTGCGCGATCCGGCCTGCGTGTCGGCGCTCGGCCTCGTGCACCAGCGGTTCTCGACCAACACCTTCCCCAGCTGGAAGCTGGCGCACCCCTACCGGTTCATCGCCCACAACGGCGAAATCAACACCGTGCGCGGCAACGTGAACTGGATGAACGCGCGCCGCCGCACGATGGAATCGGAGCTGCTCGGCCCCGATCTCGACAAGATGTGGCCGCTTATCCCGCACGGCCAGTCGGATACCGCCAGCCTCGACAACGCGCTCGAGCTGCTGCTGGCGGGCGGCTACAGCCTCGCCCACGCGGTGATGATGCTGATCCCCGAAGCCTGGGCCGGCAATCCGCTGATGGATGCCAAGCGCCGCGCCTTCTATGAATACCACGCCGCGCTGATGGAGCCGTGGGACGGCCCCGCCGCCGTCGCCTTCACCGATGGCCGCCAGATCGGCGCGACGCTCGATCGCAACGGGCTGCGCCCCGCACGCTTCTCGATCACGCGTGACGATCTCGTCTGCATGGCCTCCGAAAGCGGCGTGCTGCCGTTCCGCGAGGAAGATATCGTGCGCAAGTGGCGGCTCCAGCCGGGCCGCATGCTGCTGATCGACCTCGAACAGGGCCGCATCATCGAGGACGAGGAAATCAAGGCGCAGCTGGCCGCCGAGTATCCCTATGAGGAGTGGCTGGGTTCGGCCCAGTACAAGCTCAAGGAACTCGCGGTGGTCGAGCCCGAGGAAGCCGCGCTGCCCGAGCCGACTTCGTCGCTCCTCGATCGCCAGCAGGCCTTCGGCTACACGCAGGAAGACATCGCCAAGTTCCTCGAACCGATGGCGACCACCGGCGACGATCCTATCGGCTCGATGGGCACCGATACGCCCATCGCAGTCCTCTCGAACCGTTCGCGCCTGCTCTACGACTACTTCAAGCAGAACTTCGCGCAGGTGACGAACCCGCCGATCGACCCGATCCGCGAGGAGCTCGTGATGAGCCTCGTCTCGATGATCGGCCCGCGCCCCAACCTGCTCGGCCACGATGCCGGCACGCACAAGCGCCTCGAAGTCGATCAGCCGATCCTCACCAACGCCGATATCGCCAAGATCCGCTCGGTCGAAGCCGCGCTCGACGGCGCCTTCCGCACCGAGACAATCGACACGACCTGGGACGCCTCGACCGGCGCCGCGGGCCTCGAAATGGCGATCAAGGAAATGTGCTGGGCGGCGACCGAAGCCGTGCTCGCGGACAAGAACATCCTCATCCTGTCCGACCGCGCGCAGGACGCAAACCGCATCGCCATGCCGGCGCTGCTCGCCACCGCGGCCGTCCACCACCACCTCGTCCGCCAGGGCCTGCGCATGCAGACCGGCCTCGTCGTGGAAACCGGCGAAGCGCGCGAAGTGCACCACTTCTGCGTCCTCGCGGGCTACGGCGCGGAAGCGGTCAACCCCTATCTAGCGTTCGAGACGCTGGAATCGATCCGCGTCAGCCGCGAGCTGCCGCTCTCGTGCTACGAGGTCGAGAAGAACTACATCAAGGCGGTCGGCAAGGGCATTCTCAAGGTCATGTCCAAGATGGGCATCTCGACCTACCAGTCCTATTGCGGCGCGCAGATCTTCGATGCGGTCGGCCTCTCCTCGGCCTTCATCGACAAGTACTTCACCGGCACCGCCACCACCATCGAAGGCGTCGGCCTGACGGAAATCGCCGAGGAAACCGTGCGCCGCCACGCCGCGGCCTATGGCGACAGCCCGCTCTACCGCAAGATGCTCGACGTCGGCGGCATGTACCAGCTGCGCCTGCGCGGCGAGGAACATGCGTGGACGGCTGAGAACGTCGCCGCCCTCCAGCATGCGGTGCGCGGCAATATCCCCGAGAAGTACCGCGAGTTCGCGCAGACCATCAACGACCAGTCGGCTCGCATGCTGACGATCCGCGGCCTGCTCGAATTCAAGGCGGCTGGCGCGCCCGTACCGCTCGATGAAGTCGAACCGGCGAGCGAGATCGTCAAGCGCTTCGCCACCGGCGCGATGTCGTTCGGCTCGATCAGCCGCGAGGCGCACACTACGCTCGCGGTGGCGATGAACCGCATCGGCGGCAAGTCGAACACCGGCGAAGGCGGCGAGGAACCGGATCGCTTCGTCCCGCTGCCCAACGGCGATTCGATGCGCTCGGCGATCAAGCAGGTCGCCTCGGGCCGCTTCGGCGTCACCACCGAATATCTCGTCAATGCCGACGACATCCAGATCAAGATGGCCCAGGGCGCCAAGCCCGGCGAAGGCGGCCAGCTGCCGGGTGACAAGGTCGACAAGGTGATCGGCAAGACCCGCCACTCGACCCCGGGCGTGGGCCTCATCTCGCCGCCGCCGCACCACGATATCTATTCGATCGAGGATCTCGCCCAGCTGATCCACGACTTGAAGAACGTGAACGGCAAGGCGCGCATTTCGGTCAAGCTCGTCTCCGAAGTCGGCGTCGGCACGGTCGCTGCGGGTGTTTCCAAGGCGCGCGCGGACCACGTCACGATCTCGGGCTACGAAGGCGGCACCGGCGCTTCGCCGCTCACTTCGCTCACCCACGCGGGCTCGCCCTGGGAAATCGGCCTCGCCGAAACCCAGCAGACGCTGCTCCTCAACAACCTGCGCAGCCGCATCGCGGTGCAGGCGGACGGCGGCCTGCGCACCGGGCGCGATGTCGCGGTTGCCGCGCTCCTCGGCGCGGACGAGTTCGGCTTCGCCACCGCTCCGCTCATCGCAGCGGGCTGCATCATGATGAGGAAGTGCCACCTCAACACCTGCCCGGTCGGCGTCGCGACGCAAGACCCCGTCCTGCGCGCGCGCTTCACCGGCCAGCCCGAGCACGTGATCAACTACTTCTTCTTCGTCGCCGAAGAACTCCGCGCGATCATGGCCGAACTCGGCTTCCGCACCGTCGGTGAGATGGTCGGCCGCGTCGATTGCCTCGATACCCGCAGCGCGATCACGCACTGGAAGGCGCGCGGCATCGATCTCTCACGCCTCCTCCACCGCGTCGAACCCGCGCCGGGCACCACGCTCGGCTGGAGCGGAACGCAGGATCATGGCCTCGACGCCGCGCTCGACAACACGCTGATCGCCGCCGCCGAACCGGCGCTGGCGCGCGGCGAGGTCGTCCGCATCGAAAGCAAGGTGCGCAACGTCAACCGCACCGTCGGCGCGATGCTCTCGGGCGAAGTCGCCAAGCGCTACGGCCACCGCGGCCTGCCTTCAGGCACGATCCACGTCACGCTCACCGGCGTCGCGGGCCAGTCGTTCGGCGCGTTCCTCGCGCACGGCGTCACGCTCGATCTCACCGGCGATGCCAACGACTATGTCGGCAAGGGCCTCTCGGGCGGCCGGGTCATCGTCCGCCCGCCCGCCCACGTCGAGCGCGTGGCGGAGGAGAACATCATCGTCGGCAACACCGTGCTCTACGGTGCCATCGCGGGTGAGGCCTACTTCAACGGCGTCGCCGGCGAACGCTTCGCCGTGCGCAATTCGGGCGCCGTCGCGGTGGTCGAAGGCACCGGCGATCACGGCTGCGAATACATGACCGGCGGCGTCGTCGTCGTTCTCGGCAAGACCGGGCGCAACTTCGCTGCGGGCATGTCGGGCGGCGTGGCGTACGTCTACGATCCGGAAGGCCGCTTCCCCGCCCTCTGCAACGCCGCGATGGTGGACATTCTCCCTGTCAGCGCCGAGCGTGACGAGGAAGACGGCGACTTTGCTCTTGGGGGCCGCCCGCAGCAGCGCGGGGTGGACGTCACCGACTTCGGCATGGGCGACATGCTGCGCCACGATGCAGAGCGCCTGCGCGTGCTCGTCGAGCGCCATCACCTCCACACCGGCAGCAAGCACGCCCGCGCGCTTCTCGACAACTGGGCCGAAGCACTCCCCCGCTTCGTCAAGGTCATGCCGCGCGATTACGCCCGCGCCCTGCACCAGCTCGAAGCCGAGCGCGCCGCAGCCGCCAGCGTCGCCGCAGAATGATGTTTGCAAGAACGCACTGAACCACCCCGTTCGTCCCGAGCGAAGTCGAGGGACCTCTGGCCGAGCGAAGCCGAGGGACCTCTGGCCGAGCGAAGCCGAGGTCCCCACGCGGCAAGGCCCCTCGACTTCGCTCGGGGCGAACGGGTAAATGATTAAATTCTGTCTCAGGGTATTACCGCAATGGGCAAGGCAACCGGCTTCCTCGAAATCGATCGCAAGGATCGCTCCTACGACGCCCCGCAGGAGCGTCTGAAGCACTACCGCGAATTCGTCATCCCGCATGACGACACCACGCTCAAAGGCCAGGCGGCGCGCTGCATGAACTGCGGCATCCCCTATTGTCACAACGGCTGCCCGGTGAACAACCAGATCCCGGACTGGAACCACCTCGTCTACGAGAACGACTGGCGCACCGCGCTCGACAATCTCCATTCGACGAACAACTTCCCCGAATTCACCGGCCGCATCTGCCCCGCCCCGTGCGAGGCGGCCTGCACGCTCAACCTCGTCGACCAGCCCGTCACCATCAAGTCGATCGAATGCTCGATCGTCGACAAGGGCTGGAAGGAAGGCTGGATCGAACCGCAGGTGCCCGCGCAGAAGACCGGCAAGTCCGTCGCCGTCGTCGGCTCCGGCCCCGCCGGGCTCGCCTGCGCGCAGCAGCTCGCCCGCGCCGGCCACTCGGTCACCGTGTTCGAAAAGTCGGACCGCGTCGGCGGCCTGCTCCGCTACGGCATCCCCGATTTCAAGCTCGAGAAGCACCTCATCAACCGCCGCCTCGTCCAGATGATGGCCGAAGGCGTCGAGTTCCGCACCTCGGTCGAAGTCGGCGTCACCGTCTCGGTCGCCAGCCTGCTTGAAAACTTCGACAAGGTCGTCCTCGCCGGCGGCGCGGAAGATCCGCGCCCCATCGGCATTCCCGGCTTCGAGCTTCCCGGCGTGCGCTACGCCATGGAATTCCTCACCCAGCAGAACAAGCGCGTCGCGGGTGACGACGAGATCCGCGCCGCCCCGCGCGGCTCGCTCCTCGCCACCGGCAAGCACGTCGTCGTCATCGGCGGCGGTGATACCGGGTCAGACTGCGTCGGCACGTCCAATCGCCAGGGCGCCCTCTCGGTCACCCAGCTCGAAATCATGCCGCGCCCCCCCGAAAAGGAAGACAAGGCGCTCACCTGGCCCAACTGGCCGCTCAAGCTGCGCACCTCCTCCAGCCACGAGGAAGGCGTGGAACGCGAGTTCGCCGTCCTCACCAAGCGCGTCCTCGGTGAAAACGACGTCTCCGGCCTCGAATGCGTTCGCGTCGAGTGGAAGAACGGCAAGATGGAGGAAGTCGAAGGCAGCACCTTCGTCATCCCCGCCGATCTCATCTTCCTCGCCATGGGCTTCGTCGGCCCGCGCAGGGCAGGCCTGCTCGAACAGGCCGGCGTCGAACTCGACGCGCGCGGTAACGTCAAGGCGAACACCAGCGACTACCACACCAGCCACGAACGCATCTTCACCTGCGGCGACATGCGCCGCGGCCAGAGCCTCGTCGTCTGGGCCATCCGCGAAGGCCGCCAATGCGCCCGCGCCGTGGACGAGGCCCTGATGGGCGTGAGCGAACTCCCGCGCTAATCAATACCTCCCCGAGCTAGCTCGGGGAGGGGGACCGCCGCCGCAGGCGGTGGTGGAGGGGCCAGCGCCCCAAGCACAAACCTCCCGAAAGCCCCCTCCTCTTCAGAGGAGGGGGCTTTCGGGAGGTGGCCATCAGCCCAAAACAACGCCGAAAGAAAGAGCCTCCGGCGGGCAAGGGCCATCGCCCTTGCATCCCGTGTATTTGGGGGTTGTTGCACGTGTCACGGTAACCTAGAGAACGTGCCCGCAAGCCCCATCTAAGGGATAGTGAAATCAGATGAATTTTTAGGATAGAGCGAGTATCCGTAAGAATTTACCGATCTTATCTCAAATTCATCTGCTAATTTCTTCCGCAAACCAGAAACGATAACTTTTAAGTGGTTGAAACTTATGCTTTCATGGCTATTGCTGGCGACACCACACAGCTTGATATAGGATGCACATTTTCCAACATTTTCGCTTAATTTCGAAAGAACGCGCGCCTCTGATGCGGTTAGTGACGTTTCTAATTTAGTGAACTCAGCAAGGATGCGTAACGCTTCTACCCTTTCCGTTTGGGCTTGCGCGGTCAGTTGATGGCGCCGCCAAAGTGCCGACAGCCTCAGCACGCCTTCCATTGGGTTCAACCGCGAGCAATCTAGGACGTCGTCGAATCCGGCATTAAGCACTTGCGTCCGGCGCCTTGGGTCCCAAAAGCTCACGAGCGCAACACGAGGTCGGCTGCCGATCAAGGCAAAATTGGTTTTAGCGAACTTGGCAACACGAGCTGCGTCATTACCGCTCATTACCAATATATCGTAGTCAGAATTGGCGCTAGAAAGCGGGTACGTGTCTTCAAATCGCGATAAATAATATTGGATATTATCAGATATCGATGCTATCCACGCGTCTCTTTCAGGCCTTAACTGATCGTTAATTGAAATATACCGGAATGATACTTTTCTAAATAATTCCAATTCTTCGGACGGCAATAATTGCATTATGGTAGATGCCAATTGTTCGCCGTAAGTGGCCGATCCGGGGACGGCGCACAGCTCTGTCTTCTTGTGGCCTCGCTCAGCCGCCTGATGACGATTGACTGTTAGCACACCTAATAAGCCTCGTTGCACTCCACCTTGGTTGCGTGGCGGATTGTGCTAGGGAGATAACAAAATTTGATCAGTCCGCGTTCTCGATAAAACGTTAATGAATGAGGCAGTGGTTACATGAGTTAATAGGACCATTCTGATTGTTTTAAAGATATCGATTTCAGGCTATTTTTAAGGAATACAGCCAAAATGGAATTCTGAAGAAATATTTTCTACTGGCCCGCACTCGCCTGCACTTATTGATGTGCTTGCGAGCCAGCCCTGCCAGGCAGGCACCGACTTACGATCAATCGCTTGCTTGGAATTGAATCGCGATCCAATTATTTCCTATATTATTCATACCGTTAGCCACATCATCGGGGCGCTAACGTCGCCTTCGCCGGATTTTCATGACCCGGATTTCTGGTCCGGTCCGTATTTTCCCCGCTCACGTGACCAGCACCGGCTGCGGAAAAGTAAATACTTATTTTTTAACCGCCGCAAGGTCAGAGGCCGGCGCGATCCTCGAAGTACGGCGCGAGGTAGTTGCAGACTACGGCCTTGGCTTCATCCACCCACGCTGCATAGTCCGCCGGTTTCTCGTAAGGCAGGAAATCCAGACCAGCCCTTGCCACCTCGATGGCCATGCGTCCAGCCCGCGCTGCGGTCACGGCGTCGACGCCTGTCCGTGCGATCAGCATATCGGCCACGAGCGCGCTCGCCTCGATGGATCCGGCACGATCTAAAAGTTGAAGCTCCGGACAAACTTTCGAAGCGGTCCGCATGGCGACTGCGCCAGTCGTAGTCTTGCGTCGCTCTGCACCAATATCAATGGCCATGCTGATGGCTTCGGGTTGCGTCCGTCAATGTGGTGTAATTTCGGCGGTGGCCTTGGGTCATCGTCAGG
>NZ_LJHZ01000005.1:0-39955 GCF_001296055.1 Novosphingobium sp. AAP93 | reverse complement strand
CCGCCGCCGTATCCGGTGGTCGCGGCGGGTGTGACATCAGCAGCGCCTGCGGTGGCAAGGCTGCTGCGGGTGGTTTCGGAGCTGCCGCAAGGCGCGGTGATCCTGCCCGATCTCGATCTCGCGCTGCCTGATCCTGTCTGGGACGCGCTGGGGGCGGCGGGCAATCGCGAGCGTCCGGACGGGCCGGTCTTCGCGCGCGGGGATGTGGCGACGCATCCGCAGTATCACTTGAAGCTGCTGCTGGCGCGCATGGGCGTGGCGCGGGGGGAAGTCTCGGCGTGGCACCGCTCCGGCCCTGCCGCCGCGCCGCCCGAGCGCAGCCGCGCGATTTCCAATCTGTTCCTGCCGCCCAAGGCGAGCACGGTGTGGGCGCAGCTTCCCGCCGAGGCACGCAGGCTTTCGGGTGTGCGGCTGATCGAAACGGCGCATCCCGAAGAGGAAGCGCAGGCCGTGGCGGTGCTGGTGCGGCAGGCTTTGGCCGAGCCGGAGAAACGCGTCGCAGTGATTACGCCCGACCGCGATCTCGCGCAGCGGCTTGTCGCGCATTTGCAGCGCTGGGGCATCGATGCCGATGATACGGCGGGCCGTCCATTGTCGCAGGCGCCGGCGGGGCGGGTGCTGTTGCAACTGGCAGAAGTGGCCGCGACGTCCGCCGCGCCGGTGCCACTGCTGGCGCTGCTGGGCCATCCGCTGGTGCGGCGCGGGGACGGGCGTGCGGCGTGGCTGGAGCGGGTGCGGCAGCTTGATTTGGTGCTGCGCGGGCCGCGTCCCGGCCCCGGGCTGGAGGCCGTGCGGAACGCGGTGGCGGCGAGGGAGAAGGACTTTCCGGGCCTTGGCGCATGGTGGCAGGAAGCGGCGGTCATGCTGGCGCCGCTGGTTGATGACGCCGCGCCGCCGTCGCTCGCCCTCGGCCTCGATACGCTGGCGGAAGCGGCGGAAGCGCTGTGCGGGACGGCGATCTGGGGCGAGGCAGACGGGCGAGCGCTGGCGGCGTTCATCGAGCAGTGGCGCGAGGCGGCGCAAGACAGCGCACTGCCGGTGGAGCCTGCCGATCTGCATGCGCTGCTGAGCGATGCCCTGTCCGAGATCGCGGTGCGCCCGCCCTATGGCGGCCATCCGCGCCTTGCGATCTACGGCTTGCTTGAGGCGCGGATGAGCCGGGCTGATCTCGTGATCTGCGCCGGGATGACCGAGGGCAAGTGGCCCGCCTCGCCCGCGCCCGATCCGCTGCTCGCACCGGCGGTCCTGCGCGCGCTGGGCATTCCGGGGGCAGATTTTCGCATCGGGCTTGCCGCGCACGATCTGGCGGCTGCGCTGGGGGCGCCGGAAGTGGTGCTCAGCCATGCCTTGCGCGATGCGGCGGGGCCGGTGATCCCCTCGCGCTTCCTCTTGCGGATCCGGGCGATGCTGGGACGCGAGCTGGAGCCGGAGGCCGAGGCTGTCCGCATCGCGCGGGCGCTCGACAAGGCGGAAGCCGCGCCGCCTTATCCGCAGCCCGCGCCCCGGCCCAGCGCCGAGCAGCGCCGGGTCAGTATTGCCTCGACTGCGCTCGACCGGCTGCGCGGCGATCCCTACCAGTTCTATGCTTCGGCGATCATGGGGCTGCGCACGCTCGATCCGCTCGATGCCGCGCCGACCCCGGCGTGGCGGGGTACGCTGGTCCATGAAGTGCTGCAGCGCTGGCATGATGGCGGGAGCAAGCGGGGGGCGTTGCTCCCGCTCGCCGAGCAGACCCTGGCCGAGATAAGCGCGCACCCGTTCATGCGCGGGCTGTGGCGGCCAAGGCTGCTGGCGGCGCTTCAGTGGGTGGAGGACTACAACGCCGAGCTTGCCCTGCAAGGCCGCAAGCCGGTGCTGTGGGAAGAGACCGGCGTGACCGAGATCAAGGGGGTCAAGCTCCATGGCCGGGCCGACCGCATCGACCGCCTGGCCGATGGCACGCTGGCGGTGGTCGACTACAAGACCGGCAAGCCGCCCTCGGGGAAGATGGTGGAGGAAGGTTTTGCGCTGCAGCTGGGCCTCGTCGCGCTGATTGCGGAGCGCGGCGGGTTCGAGGGGCTGGGCGGCAAAGTCCATCGCTTCGAGTATTGGTCGCTGCAGAAGAAGGCCGATGCATTCGGTTATTGCGAGGAGCCGGTGCCGGAGGGGCGCAAGAAGACCGGTCTGCCGCGCGAGACGTTCGTCTCCGAGACGCTGCGCTTCCTGGGCGAGGCCATCGACAAGTGGCTCCTCGGGAGCGATCCCTTCACCGCGCGGCCCAATCCGGACCTGCCGGGCTATACCGACTATGACCAGTTGATGCGGCTCGAGGAATGGCAGGGGCGGGAAGGGAACGCCTCATGAGCAAGGTCTTTCCGCTCAAGGACAACCAGCGGCTTGCGGTGCAGCCGGAGCGGACCGTGTGGCTCTCCGCATCGGCGGGGACGGGCAAGACGCAGGTGCTGTCTGCCCGCGTGCTGCGGTTGCTGTTGCAGGACGGCGTTTCGCCCGATCAGATCCTGTGCCTGACTTTCACCAAGGCCGGCGCGGCGGAAATGGCGACGCGCGTGAACGACGTGCTCGCGCGCTGGGTGCGGCTGCCTGATACCGAGCTTGCGCTGGAGCTGGGCCATATCGGCGCTTCGATGGGACCGCAGACCGTCGCCCGCGCACGCAGCCTGTTTGCCGCCGTGCTCGATTGCCCCGGCGGCGGCCTGCGCATCGAGACGATCCATGCGTTCTCGCAGTGGCTGTTGGGCGCTTTTCCTGCGGAGGCCGGGCTCGTTCCCGGGACGCGGGCGATGGAGGACCGCGACCGCGATCTGCTGCTGCGCGAAGTGCTGGCGGACCTGCTGATCTCCGCGCAGGAGCAGGGCGACGAGGCGCTGTTTGCCGCGCTGGAAGACCTCAGCCTGCGCATGGGCGAGGATGCTGTGCCTGCCTTCCTGCTGCGCTGCGCTTCCGCGCATGGGCTGTGGGAAGGGCCGGGGGCATGGCAGCCGCCGCTGCGGCCGCGGATCAACCGCCTGCTGGGGCTGGATGCGGAGGAGGACGGAGGCGGCCTCGCCGATCTGGTGCGCGACAGCGTGTTCGATGTGCGCGCGGTCGAAGTCTGCATGGAGGCGAACCGGCGCTGGGGGGCGCGGACCGGGCTTGATGCGGCGGCGGTCATGCAGGACTGGCTGGAAGCAAGCCCCACCGCGCGCATGGCCGGGCTTGATGGATTTGCCGAGGTGTTTCTGACCAAGGCGGGCACGCCGCGTTCCTCGAAAAATCTCCTGAAGCACGAACCGGCTTACGATGAGTACCAGCTCTGCGTGATCGAGGACCTGCAGCGCGTGCAGGAAATGCGCGCGCTGGTCGATCTGGCGGCGCGGCTCGATCCGGCGCTTACGCTGGGCCGCCGCTTCGCGCTGGCGTGGGCGGAGGCCAAGGCGCGCGAGGGGTTTATCGATTTCGACGACCAGATCCGCGCGGCGGCCGATCTCCTTACGAAGCAGGCGCCTGCCGAGTGGATCCGCTACAAGCTCGACCGGCGCTTCGACCATATCCTTGTCGACGAGGCGCAGGATACCAACAGCGCGCAGTGGCGGATCGTGCTCGACGGGCTGGTCGGCGATTTCTTCAGCGGGGAAGGGCAGCGGGGCGATGTGAACCGCACGCTGTTCGTGGTCGGTGATTACAAGCAGGCGATCTTCGGTTTTCAGGGCACAAGCCCCGAAAACTTTGCCGCCGCACGCGAGCGGGTGCAGCGGCAGTTGGACGAGCTGTCCGAAGTTACCGCCGACCCCGCAAGGGCATTGCTGCCACTTGGGCTGGGCCGGTCCTACCGCACGGCCCATTCCGTGCTAGCCTTCGTCGACCGCGCGATCCAGGCCATCGGGCCTGACCGGTTTGGCCTTCCCGATGCGCCCGAGCAGCATCAGGGTGACAAGGAGCGGCCCGGTCTGGTCACGCTGTGGAAGCCGGTGGGCGGCGCGGCGGACGAGGAGGACGATACGCCGCCGGGTGAGGGCGACGAGGGTGCCGAGACGTGGCTCTCGCGTCCGGACCGGGTGATGGCCGATCAGATCGCGCAGCAGGTCAGCGAATGGCTGCGGCGCGGTTTCCCGCTGCACAAGGGCGGGCCGCGCCGGGCTACGCCGGGCGACATCATGGTGCTGGTGCGTTCGCGCAAGGCGCTGGCGGGGCTGATCGTCGCGCGGCTGCACGCGCGCGGGGTGCCGGTGGCGGGGGTGGACCGGCTGCGGCTCGGCGCGCCGCTGGCGGTGAAGGATCTGGTCGCCGCGCTGCGGTTCTGCGCGCAGCCGCTCGATGATCTCAACCTCGCGGCGCTGCTCGTCTCGCCGCTGGTGGGCTGGTCGCAGGACATGCTGCTCGAGCATGGCTACCGCGCCAAGGGAGTGCGGCTGTGGGATCACTTGCGCAAGACCGAGGGGCCTGCGACGTATCCGGCAATGGAGCAACTGCGCGGCGTGCTCGCGCGCGCCGACTTCGGCACCCCGGCGCAGCTGCTGCACTGGCTGCTGGTCGGTCCGTGGCAGAGCCGCCGCAAGCTGGTCGCGCGGCTTGGCGCGGAGGCCAATGATCCGATCGACGAACTGCTCAACGCCGCGATGGCCTATGCAGGCGGGCAGACGCCCAGCCTTGTCGGCTTCCTGCAGTGGTTCGATGTCGGCGACGGAGAGTTGAAGCGCGAGGCCGGGCAGAAGGCCGATCTCGTGCGGGTGATGACGGTGCATGGCTCGAAGGGGCTTGAGGCGCCCATCGTGATCCTTGCCGATGCCTGCGCCGATCCGGACAAGTCGAACCCGCGCGGGCTGAGCCTGACCGAGCAGGTGGTCGATGAAGCGCGCACGGTTCCGCTGCCGCCCTTGCGCAAGGCCGAGCAGGCGGGGCCTGTGCGCGAAGCGGCGGAACGCGCGGCGGCGGCGGAGCGCGAGGAGCACTGGCGCTTGCTCTATGTGGCGATGACGCGGGCGGAGGAAGCGCTGTTCATCGGCGGGGCGCTGGGCGGCAAGGCCAAGACGGTGCCGGAGGAAAGCTGGTACGCGCAGCTGGCGCCGCTGTTTGGCGATCCGGACGGGCCATGGCGCGACGATCCGATCTGGGGGGCTTCGCGCCAGCTTGGGGGGCTGGGGCCGTTGCCGCCGGCCATTGCCGAGGTGCCGCCTACGTCGCAAACCGATGACACGTTGCCTGCTTGGCTCGATGCGGCGCTCCCGGCCGAACCCCGACCGCCGCGCCCGCTTGCGCCGTCAGGGCTCGGCGAGGCGGACGATGCGCCCGATCCGCCGACGCGGCCCGGTCCGGCAGCGCGGACTGCTGCACGGCGCGGGACATTGCTCCACAAGCTGATCGAACGGTTGCCCGAGCTTGCCGCCGAAGCGCGCGCGAGTGCCGCGCGGGGCTGGCTGGCGCGCATGGCGGGCGAGTTCCCGGCAGAGGAGCGTGACGTCATGGCCGAGGCGGCGTTGCGCGTGCTGGCTGAACCGGCTTGGGCCGAAGTGTTCGGGGCAGGATCGCTGGCCGAAGTGCCGATTGCGGCAGTGGTCGGCGAGCGAGTCGTGAGTGGCACGATCGACCGGCTGCTGGTGCAGGAGAGCCGCGTGCGCATCGTCGATTTCAAGACCGACCGCCGCCCGCCGCAGGATATCGGGGACGTGCCCATCGCCAGCTTGCGCCAGATGGCGGCCTATGTCGCGGCGCTGGAGGTGATCTATCCCGGGCGCCGTGTCGAAGCCGCGCTGCTGTATACGCACACGCCCCGGTTGATCGAGCTTTCGGCTGACGTCATCGCTGCGCACAAGCCTGCCCTTCAGGCCGCGCAGGAAAGCTTTTAGCGCTCTTTCTTGCGCGGCGCGCCAGACCGCTTACATACCGGATCAACCGATAGGAGTTCTCTGCCATGGCCACCAAAGCCGTTACCGATGCCAGCTTCGCTACCGACGTTCTGGGCGCCGACAAGCCCGTGCTTGTCGACTTCTGGGCAGACTGGTGCGGCCCCTGCAAGATGATCGCCCCCGCGCTCGAAGAGATTTCGGAAGAGCTCGCTGACAAGGTCTCCATCGTGAAGATGGACATCATGGAAAACACCTCGATCCCCGGCGAAATCGGCGTGCAGTCGATCCCGCTGATGGTGCTGTTCAAGGACGGCAAGGCGGTCGCGCAGAAGCTGGGCGCCGCGCCCAAGAGCCAGCTCAAGGGCTGGCTGGAGAGCGTTCTTTAAGACAGCGGCTTGGCAAGGCCGGAACGGGGTGCAAGACTGCCGGTTCGCAGTTTGCACCCAGTTCCGGAGCCTTGCCTGATGTCTGTTTCTGCCTCTCGCCGGTTTGTCCCTCTGTTCGCGGCGGCGCTGCTAGCCTCCGCCATGCCGATTGCCGCTGCGGCCGCCCCCGATGGCGACAGCGCCGCGATCGCGCGGATCATCGATGAGGGCATGAACCGCAGCGAGGCGATGACCACCGCCTCGGCGCTGATGGACCGCATCGGTCCGCGCCTCACCAATTCGGAGAACCATCGCAAGGCGGAAAGCTGGGCGATGGACCTGCTGCGGCAACGCGGGCTTGCCAATGTGCATGTCGAGCCGTTCGACTTCGGCGTGGGCTGGAACCTCGACAGCTATTCGGTGGCCATGGTCACCCCGCGGGCGCTGCCGCTGACGGCGATTCCCGTCGCGTGGTCGCCGGCCACCAGCGGCACGGTGCAGGCGCCGGTCGTCATCGCGCCGATGTCGCGCGAGGAGCATTTCGCGGAATGGAAGGGCAAACTGGCGGGCAAGATCGTGCTCGTTTCGCTGCCGGGCCAGACCAGCGAAAGCAAGGGGCCGGTGTTCCAGCGCTACACCGATGCCGAGATCGCCGAGCTTGATACCTACACCAAGCCTGTGTTCGATCCGGACGCGGCGGCCTTGCAGGTGAGGAACCGCCGCTTTTTCGGCAAGCTCGCGGCGTTTCTCAAGGCCGAGGGCGCGCTCGCAGTCGTCAAGATGAGCTACCGCGATGGGAAGCTCGTCCACGGCGAAGGCTATGATTTCCAGCCCGGCCAGACGCTTGCGCTGCCCGCCGTCGAGCTCGCGCAGGAGGATTACCGCAAGCTGGTGCGTCTGGCGAAGACGGGCGCTGCGCCGACCATCGCGATCACCGTCGCGGCGCGCTATGACGAAAGCAATCTCAAGGCCGAGAACCTTGTCGCTGAGATTCCGGGGAGCGATCCCAAGGCGGGCTACGTCATGGCCGGGGCGCATTTCGACAGCTGGATCGCAGGCGACGGCGCCAACGACAACGGTGCGGGCAGCATCACGGTGCTGGAGGCGGCGCGGCTGATTTCCAGGCTCGGCGTGAAGCCCAAGCGCACCATCCGCTTCGTGCTGTGGAGCGGCGAGGAGCAGGGCCTGCTGGGCAGCCGCGCCTATATCGATCAGCACTACGCGAGCCGTCCGGTCGATCCCGCGCTGAAGGGCATCGACAGCTATATCGCGTGGCGCAATGCCTTCCCGATCACGCCGAAGCCCGAATACAGCCAGCTCAAGGCCTACTTCAACATGGACAACGGCTCGGGCCGGTTCCGCGGCATCTACAGCGAGGGCAATCTGGGCGCGGAAAAGCTGCTCAAGGAATGGCTCAGCCCCTTTGACATGCTGGGTGCGGACAAGCTGGTGGTGAGCAAGACCGGGGGCACCGATCACGTGTTCCTGCAGGCGATCGGGCTGCCGGGCTATCAGTTTATCCAGGACCCGCTCGACTATGACAGCCGCGTCCACCATTCGAACCTCGATACCTTGGACCACATGCGCGCGGACGACATGCGGCAGGCGGCGGTGATCATGGCCGGGATGCTGTGGCAGGCCGCGAACAGCGACAAGGAACTGCCGCGCGCCGTCCTGCCGACGCAGCCTGCCCCGACCGATCCGTTCAAGGTACGCGATCCCTCGCAGTGAGTGTTGGGTGAGGTCCGGGGGGGCTTGGTAAGGCCCCCTCCTTGCCCCGCTCACCCTGAGCTTGTCGAAGGGTGCCAGAACCACGGTGACTCAAGATGCTTCGACAAGCTCAGCATGAGCGGGGTTTTGGATGGGGCTCGGGTGTGTCAGTCTGCCGAACTGTGCTTCACAAACGTATCGAACAGTGCGGGCGAAGAGGCTGCAAACAGGCCCTTTTGGCCGTGCTGGTCGGTCCGGTAGGCAGAGCCGTCGGGCCGCGCTGACTTGCCCCCTGCTTCGTTGACGAAGAGCACGCCCGCCGCGTGGTCCCACGGCAGGGTGCGCTCGAACACCGAGATATCGTTCACCCCGAGGACGAGGCGGGGGTACTGTTCGGCGGCGCAGCGCGGGATGTCGACGAGCGTGTAGTGGGGGGCGATGCGGGCCTGCACGGCGGCGCGCTGCGCGGGATCGAGGAAGACGGTGCTGATTGCCGCGATGGGTGGGGTTTCGCCGGTGGTGCGGGCAGTCACGCGCTCGCCGCCCACGAACGCGCCCCGGCCTTTGTGCGCGATGCAGAGGCGGTCCTGCAGCGGATCGTAGATCCACCCGCTTTGCGTTTCGCCGCCGTCGCTGAGCGCGAGGATGATGCCGAAGGGCGGCTTGCCGGCGGCGAAGTTGTTGGTGCCGTCGACGGGATCGATGATCCAGCACAGGCCGGTATCGAGCCGCGACATGAGGGCGGGATCGGCGTGGACGGCTTCTTCACCGACGATGGCCGCTTCCGGCAGGATTGCCGCGAGACCTTCGGCGAGCAGGGCTTCGGCCTCGGTATCGGCAATCGTGACCATGTCGTTCGCCGCCTTGGCGATGACTTCATGCTCGGCCAGTGCCTGATAGCGCGGCAGGATGGCCTCCCGCGCAACGCGGCGCATCAGGGCGGCGACGGCGGTATCGAGCGCGGTGCTCACGAGCGGTAATCTGCGTTGATGGCGATGTAGCCGTGGGTGAGATCGCAGGTCCACACCGTCGCGCGGCCCTCGCCGAGGCCGAGATCGACTTCGATGCTGATCTCCTGACCCTTGAGATGCGCGGCGACGGGGGTTTCGTCATAGTCCGGCAGGGGCTGGCCCTCGCGCGCGGCCCAGGTGCCGCCGAAGCCGATGGAGAGGCGGTCGCGGTCCGCGGGTTCGCCAGCCTTGCCGACGGCCATGACGACGCGGCCCCAGTTGGCGTCCTCGCCCGCGATGGCGGTCTTGACCAGCGGCGAGTTGGCGATGGCGAGACCGACGCGGCGGGCGCTCTCGTCGCTGACAGCGCCGGAGACGGCGACCGCGATGAACTTCTGCGCCCCTTCACCGTCGCGCACGACGAGGTGGGCGAGCTGGCGGCAGACATCGTGCAGCGCGGCGGCGAAGGCGTCGGCGCCGGGGCTGTCCGCCGAGACAAGCGGGGCGTTGCCGGCTGCACCGGTAGCAAAGGCAAGGACGGTGTCGCTGGTCGAGGTGTCGCTGTCGACGGTGATGCACGAGAAGGTGCGCTGGTTGGCGTCCGAGAGGCAGGCCTGCAGGAACGCGGGATCGACCGCGGCATCGGTGAAGACATATCCGAGCATGGTGGCCATATCGGGCGCGATCATGCCGGAGCCTTTGATGATGGCGCTGAGCGTCACCTTGACGCCGCCGACCATGGCGGTGGCGGTCGCGCCCTTGGCGAACGTATCGGTGGTGCCGATGGTGTTGGCGGCGTCTTGCCATGTGCAAAGCTTAGCCTGCAGCGCCGCCTCGATCCCGGCGCGCGCCTTGTCCTTGGGGAGCGGCACGCCGATCACGCCGGTGGAGGAAACGAAGACCTGCTCGCGCGGGCAGCCGATGTGACCGGCGACCTGATCCATGATCGCCTCGACCGCCTCGCGCCCGCGATAGCCGGTGAAGGCGTTGGAATTGCCGGCATTGACCACCAGCGCCCGCGCGCGGCCTTGTGCCACGTTCTGGCGCCCGAGGTCGACTTCGGAGGAGCAGCAGATATTGCGGGTGAACACCCCGGCCACCGCCGTACCCTCGGCGAGTTCGACAAAGGTCAGGTCGCAGCGGCCCCAGTCCTTGTACCCGGCGCGGGCGATGCGCGGGGTTGCTCCGGCGATCGCGGGAAGCGCTGGGAAGGGCTGGGCGAGGGGGGAGATGGCGTGGCTCATGGCCAGCGGCCCTAGCGCGCGGAGCGGCGCGCTTCAATAAATCTGCGGCGCGGTGGTGGACGTTCTTCGCATTACCGCTTATCTGGCGCCTCGATGCGGCTTCTGCTCGTTCTTCTTGCCCTGCTTTCGGGCCTGTCGCTTGCCGAAGTGACGGCGTCTTCTGCGCGTGCGGAAGTGGTCGGTTCGGCGGCGGGCTCGGTCCTCGTGGCAAATGCGGAGCAGAAGGCCGTTGCAGCGCATGCAAGGGCACAGCGCCCCACCTGCCGACGGCGCCTCATCCGCACCGTCTTGGTGCCGGTGCTCGCCTTTGGCCGCACGATCAGCATCGAGATCTGCGACCGTCCGCTCGAATAGAGCGCGGCTTCCATACACTTGCCGCGTCCGCCCAAGCTGCGGACCTATGACCGGCGCGGCACACCCCGCGCATCCCATTCTACAACAGGAATCCAGCCATGCTCGGCAGCATTGCCAAGGCCATTTTCGGGTCGTCCAACGATCGTTACGTCAAGTCGCTCGACAAGATCGTGCGCGCCATCGCCGCTTATGAGCCCGAAATGCAGGCGCTTAGCGACGCGGAACTGCAGGGCCAGACCGCCAAGCTGCGCGCCCAGCTGGAAGCGGGCAAGACACTCGACGACATCCTGCCCGAAGCCTTCGCCACCTGCCGCGAAGCCTCGCGCCGCGTGCTCGGCATGCGCCATTTCGATGTGCAGATGATCGGCGGCATCGTGCTCCATCGCGGCGAAATCGCGGAAATGCGCACCGGCGAGGGCAAGACGCTGGTGGCGACGCTCGCGTCCTACCTGAATGCGATCGAGGGCAAAGGCGTCCACGTCGTTACGGTGAACGACTACCTCGCCCGCCGCGACGCGGAATGGATGGGCCAGATCCACAAGTTCCTCGGTCTGACGGTCGGCGTGATCGTGCCCAACATGAACGAGTACGAGCGGCGGCAGGCCTACGAGGCCGATATCACTTACGCCACCAACAACGAACTCGGCTTCGATTACCTGCGCGACAACATGAAGCACGAACGGTCCCAGATGGTGCACCGCCCGTTCAACTTCGCGATCGTCGACGAAGTGGACTCGATCCTGATCGACGAGGCGCGCACACCGCTGATCATTTCGGGGCCGACCGACGACAAGAGCGAGCTCTATGTCTCGGTCGATGCGGTGGTGAAGCAGATCGATCCCTCGCTCTATGAGGCGGACGAGAAGACCAAGAACATCTCGCTCACCGAAGACGGTGTCGAGTGGGTCGAGCGCAAGCTGGAGGAGGCCGGGCTGCTGGTCGGCTCGAACCTCTACGATGTCGAGAACACGATGGTGGTCCACCACCTCGACCAGGCGCTCAAGGCGAACGTCATGTTCAAGCGGGACATCGACTACATCGTGAAGGACGGCAAGGTCGTCATCATCGACGAGTTCACCGGACGCATGATGGACGGGCGGCGCTGGTCGAATGGTCTGCATCAGGCGGTGGAAGCCAAGGAAGGCGTGCAGATCGAGCCCGAGAACCAGACGATGGCCTCGATCACCTTCCAGAACTACTTCCGCATGTATCCCAAGCTTTCGGGCATGACCGGCACCGCCGCGACCGAGGCGCCGGAATTCTTCGATATCTACAAGATGAACGTCGTCACCATCCCGACCAATGTGCCGGTGCAGCGCATCGACGAGGAAGACGAGTTCTACAAGAACACCACCGACAAGTTCCAGGCGATCGCGAAGCTGATCCGCGCGCGGTACGATACCGGGCAGCCGGTGCTCGTCGGCACGGTCTCGATCGAGAAGTCGGAAATGCTGTCCGAGTTCCTCAACAAGGAAGGCGTGAAGCACAGCGTGCTTAATGCCCGGTTCCACGAGATGGAAGCGCATATCGTGGCGCAGGCGGGCCGGATCGGCGCGGTCACCATCGCCACCAACATGGCCGGGCGCGGGACCGACATCCAGCTCGGCGGCAATGCCGAGTTCCGCATCGAGGACGAGCTGCGCGACATGCCGGAAGGGCCTGAGCGCGATGCCGCGATTGCCCGGATCAAGGCGGAAGTCGCCGAGGAGAAAGCCAAGGTGCTTGCTGCCGGCGGGCTTTGCGTGATCGGCACCGAGCGCCACGAAAGCCGCCGCATCGACAACCAGCTGCGCGGCCGTTCGGGCCGTCAGGGCGACCCGGGGCTTTCCAAGTTCTACCTCTGCCTCGAGGACGACCTGCTGCGCATCTTCGGGCCGGATACGCTGTTTGCCCGCATGATGAATTCGAACCTCGCGGACGGCGAGGCGATCGGTTCGCGCTGGCTCTCGAAGGCGATCGAGACCGCGCAGAAGAAGGTCGAGGCGCGCAACTACGATGTGCGCAAGCAGGTCGTCGAATACGACAACGTGATGAACGACCAGCGCAAGGTGATCTACGAGCAGCGCGCGGACATCATGGATGCCGAGGCGGTGGACGATGTCGTGCTCGACATGCGGACGGACACGATCAACGCGATTGTCGGCGATGCCTGCCCCCCGGGCTCGTACCCCGAGCAGTGGAACGTTCCGGCGCTGGCGCAACGCGTGGGCGAGGTGCTGGGCCTCGAGCCGCCGTTCGACGCGTGGCTGGCGGAAGACGGGCTGGAGCCGGAAGTCATCGAGGAGCGCATCGCCGCGCTCGCCGAGGCGAAGATGGCGGCCAAGCTGGAGACGGTGGAACCGGCATCGTGGCGCAATCTGGAGAAGTCGGTGCTGCTGGAGCGGCTCGATCACCACTGGAAGGAGCACCTCGCGACGCTCGATGCGCTGCGGCAGGTGGTGTTCCTGCGTGCCTATGCGCAGAAGACGCCGATCAACGAATACAAGCAGGAAGCCTTCGGGCTGTTCGAGAAGATGCTCGAAGTGATCCGCGAGGACGTGACGCGCATTCTCATGACCAGCGAGATCCGCATGAGCGCGCCGGAGGACTTCCAGCTGCCCGAACTGCCCGACTTCCTCACCAGCCATATCGATCCGCTGACCGGCGAAGATGATGCCCGGCCGGTGCCGGCGGGGCAGCTGTTTGGCACATTCACGCCGCCGATGGCCGGTTCGGGCGCGCTGGCGGCGGCGGGTACGGATCCCTATGCGGGGATGGGCATCAGCCGGAATGCGGCCTGTCCGTGCGGGTCGGGACAGAAGTACAAGCACTGCCATGGCGCGCTGGCCTGAGGCCGGGAGCTGCGATCCGGGGTACGTGGCTGGCAGGAGCTCCGTAGCTCCCTTACGTGTCTGGCACGAGTCTCGGACGCCAAAGAACCGTAACGGACTGATTTGTTGCGGTATATTGCCGCCCGGGCTGGCGTCCGGGCCTTTCGGTCCGGTTTGCCATCTTCGCTCCAACAATCTCCGCATCGGTACCGATTTGGTGCAGTTGTGCGAAAAGTCACTGGTAAACAGGGCCTTACCGGTACGCACATCCTGTTTGACTCTTCGACTCCGCGCTTGCTACGGGAAGAGAAAACAAGAGAATGGGGCCGCGAGGACCGCCGCAGTATGAACAAGGGTCTCGGCAATGCGAGAGGGGGAAAAAGGCGGCAAACGAAAGGGCCTCGCGGTCCTTGGGGGCTGGGTGGCCAACGCCCTCGCCCTGGCGTTCTGCCCGGTCCTGGTTCCAGTCACCGCTTTCGCACAAGTCAGCACCCCGACGATTGCCGGACCGAGCCGTGACGAACTGGGCGGGATAACGCGCGCGCCTTCCGTTCAGGCGCCACGGCTCTCTGTTTCCGGCGGGATCGAACGGTCGGGCTGCCCGCTGGCCGATCCGCAGTTCGCCAAGATCACCACCACCATCACCGCCGTCACGTTCAATGGCCTCAAGGGCGCGACGGCAGAGGACATGGAAGCGGCGTGGAAGCCCTATGCGGGAACGCCGCAGCCGATTGCCGTGCTCTGCGAGATCCGCGATGCGGCGGCGACCATCCTGCGCGCCAAGGGCTATCTGGCTGCGGTGCAAGTACCTGTCCAGCGGATCGAGAACGGGCAGGTGCGGCTTGAAGTGCTCTATGCCCGGATCACCGCGATCCGCGCGCGGGGTGAGACACGCGGGGCCGAGCGCAAGCTGATGGCCTATCTCGGTCGGCTGACGCGGGACGATATCTTCGACCGCAACAAGGCCGAACGCTATCTGCTGCTGGCGCGCGATCTGCCGGGCTACAATGTGCAGCTCACCTTGCGTCCGGCGGGTACTGCGCCAGGTGACTTGATAGGTGATGTAACCGTTCTGCGCCAAGCTGTTACCGCCGACTTCTCGGTCCAGAACCTCGCTTCTGCCGCCACCGGGCGCTGGGGCGGCCAGTTGCGGGTGCAGGCCTTTGGCATCACCGGGATGGGGGATGCGACAACGCTCTCCTATTATTCGACGTCCGATTTTCGCGAGCAGCGGATCTTTCAGGCGAGCCACGAGTTCCGCCCTGGCAGCCAGGGCCTCGTGGTCGGCGCTTCGCTGACATATGCGTGGACGCAGCCCGATCTCGGACAGGCGGCCGGCGGCGCAAGGCTCGATGCGCGGACCTTGCTCGCGAGTCTCTATGCGCGTTACCCGCTGGTGCGCTCGCAGGCTGGCGATCTCTGGCTTGGCGGCGGCTTCGATCTGCTCAACCAGGACACCACCTTGATCCTGCCGCTCAGCCGCGACCGGCTGCGGGTGTTCTGGGCGCGGCTTGATTTCGACCGGATGGATTTGTCCCGCGCCGAACCGGCATGGCGCCTCGATGGATCGCTGGAAGTCCGGCAGGGCGTCGCCGCGCTGGGAGCCTCGCCTTCGTGCCTCGGGATTGCTTGCGGCAGCCGGGTGCCGACGAGCCGCTTCGATGGTTCTCCTGCCGCAACGTTGGTGCGCGCCGAGGTGGAATACGAACGCGCGCTGGGCCGCTTCGCGCTCGTGGTCCATCCGCGCGGGCAGTATGCGTTTCGGAAAGTGCTGGGGTTTGAAGCCTTTGCACCGGGAAACTACACGGTTGGACGAGGCTATGATCCCGGCATCATCACCGGTGACAGCGGAGTCGGCGTGGCGACCGAATTGCGCGGGCCGCGCCTGCCGATCGGGCGCGGCAATGGCCCGGTGGTCCAGCCTTTCGCGTTTGTCGATGCCGCGTGGGCGTGGGATCGCGGCGCGGGCAAGCCGCAGCGGCTGAGTTCGGTCGGCGGCGGGTTGCGCGCGGATTTGGGCAGCCGGTTCCGGCTCGATGCCAGCGTCGCTGTCCCGCTTGACGCGGCGGGGTTCAACGGCCGCAGGCCGGCGCCGCGCGTGCTGGTTTCGCTGACCACGCGTCTCTTGCCGTGGGGAGGCCGCTGATGCGCCCGAGCTTTGCCAGCGCCGCTTCGCTGCTCGCGATGGCCGCGATCCTTGCCTCTGCTCCGATGGCCGCCCGGGCGCAGTCGTTCAACGCGACGGGCACGATCGTCGCCGGGGCCGGGTCGATCATCACCGGAGCGGGCACCACCACAGTCGCCACCAATTCGCCGAATGTCGTGATCAACTGGTCGCCCAACGATACAGTGATCGGAGGCGGCCCGATCGACTTCCAGACGGCAGGCACCAGCGCGCTGTTCACCAATCAGGATGCCACGGTGCTCACGGTGCTGAACCGGATCGTGCCCAATGACGTGACCCGTCCGATCGTGTTCAACGGCACGGTCAGTTCGCAACTCGTCGATCTCGGCACCGGCGCGATCAGCCGGGGCGGGACCGTGTTCTTCTACAGCCCCGGGGGCATTCTCGTCTCCTCGACGGGTGTGTTCGACATCGGCAATCTCGTGCTGACGGCCTCGGACCTGAACTACGATACCGCGACCGGCGCCTTCGGAACTGCGGGAACTTTCACGTTCTTGCCGGCCAATGCCGGCAGCCGGGTCGAAATCCAGAAGGGCGCGCAGATCAGGGCAGGGCTCACCAATGCCTATGTCGCACTGATCGCGCCCAAGGTGGTGCAATCGGGCGCGATTGATGTGGACGGGTCGGCCGTGATCGTCGCGGCGGATGCATCGACGATCACGTTCCGGCCCAATGGCCTGTTCGATATCCAGATCGATCAGGGCACCAGCGCGGTGGGTGAAGTGGTGACCCATGACGGCACGATCACCGGGCCAGTGGGCACGATCAACACCGCGCACCGGGTCTACATGGTTGCCGTGCCGCGCAACGATGCCATCACGATGGCGATCAAGGCGGGCAGTTCGCTCGGTTTCGACGTGGCGGGCGCCGCGGATGTCGATGGCAATGCCGTGGTGCTTTCGGCGGGCTACGGCGTGACCGGCGGGGCGATCGATCTGGTCCGTTCTGCGGCGGGCGGTGCTGTCCGGGCGGCGCTTGCCGTGGGCGCGATCAGCGCGACGTCGCAAGTGACCGGCAAGGCAACCGGGCAGGCATCGCTGACGGTGGACAGCGGGAACACATCGAACTTTGCTTCGAACCTTTCGCTTTCCGGCGTGCGTGATCCCGCGGCGGCGACGGACGACGGCGCGTTCATTTCGGTCGGTGGTGTGGGGTCGACGCTCGATCTCACAGGCAATCTGCAACTGACGGCGCTGGATGCCGGACAGGTTGCGGGGGCGGCGATCACCGACAGCGGGAATGCTTCGGTCACGGTGGATCAGGGCACGCTGACGGTAGGCGGTTCCGCCACGATCAGCAGTGCCCGCGCCCCCACGGTCGATCTCGATGCGCTGGCCGGCACCGCCGCGCTCGCGGCACGCGGCGGCGCCACGGTCGGCGTCGGCGGCGATCTTACCATATCCGCAAGAGCTGAGGGCATTGCCGGGGGTACTGCCGGTCCCGCAGCCCCGCCGACCGGTCCCAACGCGGGCACCGGCGGCACGGCGCAGCTGTCGCTCGAGGGCGCCTCGACGGTGACCATCCGCGGCAATCTGCTGCTCGATGCCAGCGGTGTCGGAGGCTCGGCATTGCTCGACGGACTGGTCGGGGCGAGCGGCACCGGCGGGCAGGCCCTTATCGACGGGAAGGCGGGCGGCGGCACGCTCGGCGTGGGTGGTGGCACGACGCTTGATGCGCGCGGTTTCGGCGGTGACGGACAGCGCTGCATTTCCTGCACGGTCGAGGGCGGCACCGGGACGGGCGGCAGCGTGAGCGTGATTGCCGCGTCGGGGGCGACCTTTACGCTGGATGGTTTGCTCGGGCTCGATGCTTCCGGGCGCGGCGGTTCGGCGGCGAAGGATAGCGGCAAGGACGGCGGCGCGGCACAGGGCGGCAGCGCGTTTGTGCGCTCGACCGGCGGCCGGATCAGCACCGCGCAGTCGCTGGTCGTGCGGGCCGAGGGCCTTGGCGGCGCCGGCGCGACCGTGAACGCCTTTGCTTCGGGCTTGCCCGGTTCGGGCGGGACCGGCGGCAGGGGGACCGGCGGCGCGGCCGGGCTCATCGCCGGCGATGCGAGCGCAATCGGTGGCGGCGGGCTGATCTCGTCGGTGAGCGACACCGTTGTTTCGGCCCAAGGCATTGGCGGCCTCGGCGGCAACGGCGGAGACGGTCTCGGCGGCACGGCAGCGGTTTCCGCGCGCAATGGCACGGTCACCGGCTCGGCGCTCGTGGTGCGTGGAGACGGGATCGGCGGGAGCGGCTTCAATGGCGGCAATGGCGGTGCCGGGCAGGGCACTTCTGCCGATGTGATCGCCTACAGCGCGCTGGAAGGCGATGCGAAGGTGACGTTCCTCGGCGCCAGCGTGAGCGCGCGCGGCGATGGCGGAACGGGCAGTTCGCCGGCCTTCTTCGATGCACCCGGCGGCGCAGGCGGCAATGGCACCGGCGGCAGCGCGCGTGCGCTGGCCGAGGCGGGCAACGGCGCGCTGAGCCTGGGCGAGACCAGCATCAATGCGAGCGGCAATGGCGGCAATGGCGGCGCCGGCTTTACGGTGTCGAGCATTCCGATCACCGGCCAGAACGGCGGGGCTGGCGGGACCGGGAGAGCAGGGACCGCGCAGATCGGGGTGGTGAGCGGGCTCGATACCGGGGCGGTCAACACCGGATCGGCCGACTTTGCGCCTCTATCGGTCACTGCCCGCGGGACAGGTGGTAGCGGCGGCGCGGCGAGCGTGGGCGCCTCGACACCCGGCGCCGCTGGCAATGGCGGCGTTGGCTATGGCGGCGGCGCGAGCCTTGTCGCGCAGGGCGGCAAGGTTACCATCGCCGCGCCTGCACTGGTCGATGCCGGTGGCATCGGCGGCAGCACAGGTCTGGGCGGCACGGCCGGAAATGGCTTCGTCGGTGATGCGGGCGGCGCGCCGTTGCCGCTGGGCGCGCGGCTCGAAGTGGGCAGCCGCAGCGGGCAACCGGCACAGAAGGGCGCGCTGGTCGCCACCGATCTGACGTTCAGCGCCTCTGCCGAGACGGGCAAGGGCGGCACGCCGGGCAATGCCACCGTGCTGGGTCGGCCACTGGCCTGGCGGATGAGCGGCGGGACCATCGATGCCGGGAACATGAGCTTCCTTGCCGTCGGCACACCGACCGCCACCGCACCGTCCTCCGACATTGCGCTGGCCGGAGGCAACACCACGCTGACCGGCGACCTCAGCTTCGTGACGCCGGGGACCCTCACCGCGTCGCTCGACGCCGCCGATGTGCGGGCCGTCAATGTCACGCTGACGGCGGCGGACTGGCTCGAAGGACTCGTACCTGCAGGAGCCGCCGGGACGCTGTTCGGCAGCGGGTCGGTGGCGCTGGGCACGTCCGGCAATCTCTTCGGCCATCTGTCGGCCAACAGCGGCGGTGCGCTCAGCCTGACCTCGGCGGCGGGTCTGGTTCGGCTCGATGACCTGACCGCGGTGGGGGATATCGATGTCACCGCGAACACGACGGTAACGCTGGGCAATGTGCAGGCGGGCGGGTCTGCCCTCATCACCGCGCCGGGCAATGTGACCGTCGGCAATGTCGGCGCGGCCGGTTCCGCGACCGTGAGTTCGCAGGCGGCGCTGGTGACCGGCGGGGTCAGCGCGGGCCAGAGGATCAGGCTCGATGGCATCGCCAGCCTTCTCTCGGGTGGACCGATCGCAGCCGGTGACAGCGTGCTGCTCAATTCCGACGGCACGCTCGGCGCGGGTGCGGTCTCGGCCGGTCTGGTGAGCCCTTCGGCACTGCCTGGCGCGACGTACAGCGTTACCGTGCTGGGTCGGGGCGGGATCGCGCTGGGCGATGTGGGGGCGAGGGGCGATGTCGCGCTGCTCTCGCCGAATGCGATTGCGAGCGGATCGATCAGCGGCAACGAAGTGGTCGTGCTCGGCGCGGGCAACCAGCTGCTCGGCGGGATCACCGCAGCCGGGCGGGTGCTGCTGGCGGATTACGAGATGGCTGGCTTCGGCGGCAATCCGCTCGTCTCCTACAATCTCGCCGGGGTATTTGCGCAGCCGGCAATTGCCACGAGCGGGCTGATCAGCCTGTCGGGCCCGACCAGTGCAGGACAGCTGACGGCGCTGACGCTGGGCAGCATCATTGTGCAGGATGTGACGGTGCAGGCGGCGGGCGCCGCGAACGGCACGGTCAACCTGCAGGCGGGTGCTGCGCTGGGCACGGGCGCCGTTCGGGCGAGCGGACGGATCGATCTGCAATCGGGCACGACGATGACCACCGCTTCCGCCACTGCCGGCGATGTGCTGGTGGCGAGTGCCGGCGGCGCGCTGACAGCGGGCGATCTTGCAGGCGTGGGCGGGGTGACGGTCACCGGCCTCGGCGCGGTAACGACCGGGCTGCTGTCGGCTACTGGCGGCAACGTGGCGGTCACGGCGGCGGGTGATCTCGCGACCGGTGCGGTGACCGGCGGCGGTACGGTCCAGCTTGGCGGGCGCAATGTGCTGGCCGGCGCCGTCGATGGTGCGGCGGTGACCATGGCGGCGAATGGCACGCTGGGGTTCGGTAATGTCTCGGCGCGGACCGGCACGGTGTCCGGAAATGCGAGCGGCACGATCACAGGCGGAGCCATCACCGCCGCCGACACGATCCAGCTCGGCAATAGTGCGGGAGGTGTGACGCTCGGCAACCTTGCTGCGGCGAACACGGTCCTGATCAATGGAACCGGCAATGTGCAGATCGGCAATGCGAGCGCGGGGCTTGGCACGGTCGAGGTGCGGGCCAACGGCGGATCGCTCACGGCGAACGCCGTGACCGCCGCCACCGATGCTGCGCTGATCGCGGCAGGTGATATTGCGCTGGACGCGGTGCAGTCACGCGACATGGTGCTGCTGGCGGGCGGAAGCATCCGTGCGGATCGCCTTACGTCGCCGAACGGCCGCATTCTTGCCGCCGGCAATGGTTTGGCGGCTGCGGGCGGCACCATTGGTGCGTTCAACTTTGATGCCGTGTTCGCGCAGCCGCTCGTAGCTGCGGGCGGTAGTCTGACGCTGGTCGGAGCGGCCACGGGCGCCACGTTTGCCGCCGCGGTGGCAGGTGATGCGGCGACGCAGGGCATTTCGGCCACTCGCAGTATCTTGGTCGATGCGGGCGGTACCGCGCGGCTTGGCGGCGTGTGGCAATCGCCGGTGATCGAACTGCGCGCCAGCGACCTCGATCTGCCGACGGGTGCCGGCCTCAACGCGGGTCTCACGGGCACGATCACGCTGGTCTCGCGCAATGCGGCGGGCCTGCGCATCGGCGACGGGCTCGATGCCAGTGTCGTGCCGACCAGCGGTTTCTCGCTCGACAACGGGGAATGGAGCCGGATCAACAGCGGTTCGTTGTTCGTTTCGGCGCCTGATGTGTCCGGGCCGGTCGATATCCTGATCGGCAAGCTCGATATGACCGGCCCCGATGCTGGGAGCACCATCGACGATCCGCTGGGGGCCGTGCAGTTCACCACCGGCGCGGCGGCTGCCGGGACATTCGGCGGGACGATCCGCGTCGCCGGTGCTCTAGCCACCACCGGTTTCCGCGCGACCAACGCGCTGGTCTTCCGCACCGGGCAGTTCCAGCTCGCCTCTGACACGGGCAGCATCGCGGTGCAGGGCACGGGCGGGGCACTCTCAGGGACCTTGCGTATCAACGCGCGCGATATTCATGTCGCGGCAGGATCGCTCCTCGCACAGTTGGCTGTCGATCCGTTCTTTGCCGGCGTGGAGCCTGCGCTCGATCAGGTCAGCGCGGGCGGCAATGGGCCGGTGCTGCGCGCGGGTGCGCTTGATTTCACCGTGGGCCGCAGCTTCTATATCCAGCGGACCGGCGCGGGCTTCGATCCGCTGGGCTTCGAGGAACCGCTCGATGCTTTCAGGGTGACGCAGGCAAGTGCCGCACCGATTGCCGTGATCATAAATGGTACCTTCCGCACCGCCACGGGCCTTGTCAGCGGGGCGGCCGCCTGGCGCCAGTTCAAGGCCAGCGGGTTCGATTTCTCGGGCTTCACCGCCGACAGCCGCCTCAATGGCTGCCTGCTGACCGCCCTGACCTGCGGGGTGAGCCTACAGCCCGATCCGGGCATCCGCACGATCATTGAATTTGTCGACAAGCCGATCCTCGACGACGCGCCGCTTGACCCCGAGAACCCGCCGCCGCAGAGCAAGGACGCGATCGTGCCGCCGCCGCTGCTGCTGCCGGTCCAGCCCGATGCCTTGCCGGGCCAGGTCGACGAGCCGATCGCCGGCAGCGGCAACCCGGCGCTGATCGCGGGTGGCGGGCTGGAAGGAGCGCGGCCGTGAAGCGCGTGCTTGGGTTCCTCGTCTCGCTCGCTGCCTTGGGGAGCGGGTTGGCGCCGGTCGATCTGGCTGCCCGTCCTGTGCCGCTTTCGGTACGCAGCAACTTCCGGCTCGGTTCAGCGGGCGTGGTCTGCGCAGCGCAAGTCGCCCCGCGGGATACCCGGCTGCGCGGCATGTTCGACCGCGCGTTCACCTTGTCGTGCCGTGATGCGGCAGGGCCGGTCGGCACACTGGTTGCCGTGCGCCGCGCGTTCCCGATCGACGCGCCGCCTGTCGCCGGGATTGCCGCCGCCGCTGGCCCGCAGCAGGTCTGCGGCGGGACTGGACGCGCGGTGATCGATGCGCTCGGCGGGGTGGATGCGATGATCTGCCGCGATCCGGCGAGCGGGCTCGACTACCGCCGCTATGCGCTGACGCGCGGCGACACCAGCTACTATGTCGAAGGGCTTGCCGCCTACGACGCCGCGCTGCGGCTCGCGCTGGCGAGCGTGGTGCTGGGCAAGGTGGTCCCCGGCGAGATCAGGGTGGCGACGACCGAAGTGACCGATGCGGCGGCCTTTGCGCGGCTGCAGGCTGGGCTGCTCGATCCGCTCGGCGTGCGCGGCGAGGGCTATCTGCGCAACAACGGCAGCAGCTTTGCCGAATCCGCGGCGTTCTTCGAAGTGCTCGCCGAAAAGGCGCGCAGCGAAAAGGGCGAGCAGGCGGACATGGCCGAAGCGCTTGCCAACGAAGGGTTGCAGCAATCGAACCTCGGCAATTTCGCGGCGGCGGCGCGGCTGTTTGGCGAGAGCGAGCGGGCGCAGCTGGCAGGGGACGGGCTTGGCCAGCGCCTGCTGCGCAACTACCGCGCGCTCGATCAGCTCAACCAGCGCCGTCCGGATGCGGCGGCAGCGGAACTGGCCCGGCCCGTCGATCCGGCGAACGCGGTGTTCGACAGCGCCAGGCTGGCCGACGGGGTGATCAACCTGCCGCTGGCCGATGCGATCAACCGCGAGAACGCGGCGACCCGGCGCATGGGCGTGCCGGACCCGTCGCTGACCCGCATGGAAAAGGTGCAGATCCTTGACGGGCAGGCGCTGGCGATCGGCGCGACGGCGGCGCGGATGGCGGGCCGCACGGAGGAAGCTGCCAAGGGTTTTGCCGAAGCGCGCACGCGCCTCGCTGTGGTGCGCGGCGGGCAGGTCGGTTCGATCATCTGGCTCTCGGCGGAAATCGACATCGAGATGGCGCGGATAGCGGGTGCTGCCGGGCGCAAGAGCGAAGCCGAAGCGGGCCTTGACCGGGCGATCGCGGCGCTTGAAGCGGCCTATCCCTCTTCGCCCGCCGTGCTTTCTGCCCGGGCGCGCAAGGCTGCCTTCCTGCTCGCCGCGGGCGAGCACGATCAGGCGGCGAAGCTCTTTGCCAGCGTGGTCGATGACAGTGCGGCGATCCCTGACAGCGGCACGACCCTGCGCGACTTGCTGGCGCCCTATTTCGCGCTGCTGGCAGGGCAAGGCAGCGATCCCGTGGCAAGCGCCGCTCCTGCCTTTGCAGCCGCGCAAGTGCTGGAACGCCCCGGTGTTGCGCAGACGCAGGCCATCCTCGCGCGTCAGCTCGCTGCGGGCAACGATGCGGCGGCCGCGCTGTTCCGCCTCTCGCTCGCGCGCAGCCGCGACATCGTGCGCGCCGAGGGTGAAGTGGCCCGGCTCGGTGCGCTGGCCAAGCCCAGTGTGAGCGAAAGCGCGGACCTTGCCGCACAGCAGGAAGCGCTCGCCGGCCTGCGCCGCGAACAGACCGAAATTCTCGCCAAACTGGCCGCCTATCCCCGCTACACCGCGCTGGCGCCCAAACGCGTAGCCCTCGCCGAAATGCAGTCCGCGCTGAGGCCGGGCGAGGCCTACTACAAGCTCGTGGCGGTCGGTCAGGACCTCTACGGCCTCTATGCCACGCCTGCCTTGGCGCGCCTGATCCCGGTGCCGCTTTCGCGCACGGATCTCGCGCGCGAAGTGCAGAAGGTGCGCGACAGCATCGTCACCGTCGAGAACGGCAAGGCGGTCAACCGGCCCTTCGATCTCGACCGGTCGCGCGCGCTCTACAAGGCGCTGTTCGGCCCGGTCGATGCCGAGTTGGCCCAAGTGCGCCACCTCGTGTTCGAACCCGATGCGGCGATGCTCCAGTTGCCGCCTGCGGTGCTGGTCGCGTCCGATGCGGGGATCGCCGCCTACAAGGCGCGTACGGCGGACATAGATGCCGATGCCTTCGACTTCACCGGTATCGCGTGGTTCGGGCGTGGGAGGGCCATTTCCATCGCGGTGAGCCCGCGCGCCTTTCTCGATCTGAGAGCCCTCGCGCCCTCGGCGGCGCAGCGCCCCTATCTGGGCCTCGGCAGCAATGCCATCCCGCAGCAACGTCCGGTGGCGGCGGTCGCCGACAGCTGCGACTGGCCGCTTACCCTGTGGCAGCACCCGGTAAAGGCAGATGAATTGCTGTTCGCCGCCAAGACCCTTGGCGGCGCGAGCGTGGTCAAGACGGGATCGAGCTTCACCGATACCGGCCTGCTGGCCGATCCCTCGCTGGATCAGTACCGCGTGCTCCACTTCGCCACGCACGGGCTTGTCTCGGCGCCGCGCAAGGACTGCCCGGCGCGTCCCGCGCTGGTCACCAGCTTCGGTGCCAAGGGTTCTGACGGATTGCTGACATTCCGCGAGATCTTCGATCTCAAGCTCGACGCCGATCTCGTGATCCTTTCGGCCTGTGACACCGCGGGCATGGCAACCGTGGCCGCGAGCCGCGAGGCGGGCGTGACAACGGGCGGTAACTACGCGCTTGACGGACTTGTCCGCGCCTTCACCGGCGCGGGGGCCCGTGCGGTGATCGCCAGCCACTGGCCGGTGCCCGATGATTTCAACGCCACGCGCCGCCTGATCGGAGGGCTGATCGCGGGCAAGAGCGGAGAATCCGTGGGCGAGGCGCTGGCCGGCGCGGAGGCTGCATTGATGGACGATCCGCAGACCTCGCACCCGTTTTACTGGGCGGCGTTCGTCGTTGTCGGCGATGCCGCCAAGCCCGCGATGACGGCGGCGCCCCTGCGCTGATCCTGGATGCCGGGCATAACTGCGCCGGGGGCTGGACCTTGCCCCTTCGCTGGTGCAATATATGGTCATGAGATGAGGTCATGCGCGCGAGTCATGGCCGTGGTTTCATGAGGACAAGCCCCGGTCACGATGACCGGCCAAGCAAGAGGAGAATGCCGCAACCATTGTCTTGACGACCGCATGGGAGAGCCCGGTAGAAACCTGTGTTTCGATCCGGCGCCGACGGAGCAACCCCCCAGGAAACTCTCAGGCACCAGGAACCGTGTGGTCTTGACACTCTGGAGAGTGATGGCGCGGCGGGTTTATCACCCCGGAGCGGCCATCCGCCGACGGAGAAAGCCGGATGGTAGGGTCACGCGCAGTCGGCGTGTGAGGCCGAAACGGTCAAGCTCTCAGGCACAAGCGACAGAGATGGGGAAATGAACGCCGCGCTGGTCCATCCGGGCTGGCTCACACTCATTTCTTTCATCACGGAGCACAGCTCATGTCGCATTTTGCGGTTATCGGGGCCGGTATCACCGGCATTACCACGGCCTACGCGCTGCTCGAGCGCGGCCATCACGTCACCATCATCGATCGCCAGCCCCTCCCGGCCATGGAAACCTCGTTCGCCAACGGCGGGCAGCTTTCGGCCAGCAATGCCGAGGTCTGGAACTCGGTCGGCACCGTGTTCAAGGGCCTGCGCTGGATGGCCCGGCGCGATGCTCCGCTCCTGTTCAATCCGCGTCCCGGTTGGCACAAGTTTTCGTGGATCGCCGAATTCCTCGGCGCGATCCCGAAGCACGATGCCAACACGATCGAAACCGTCCGGCTCGCTATCGAGGCGCGCAAGTACCTGTTCGACATCGCGGAGCGCGAGGGCATCGCTTTCGACTGCGAGAAGCGCGGCATCCTTCATATCTACCGCAATGCCGAAAGCTTTGCCGCTGCTGAGCGCACCAACCGGCTCGTGCGGGCAGGCGGGCTGGACCGGTTCCAGGTCACGCCCGAAGAAATGCGCCGGATCGATCCCACCGTCACCGGTGACTACTGCGGCGGATATTTCACGCCTTCTGACGCGACCGGCGATATCTGCAAGTTCACCCGCGGCCTTGCCGCCGCGTGCGAGCGCAAGGGGGCGGTCCTGCAACTCGATCGCGCCGTGCAGGCGATCGCCGTGCATGACCGCGGCGTCACCATCCGTACGGCGAGCCTGACCGATGCGCGCATCGAGGATGTGGGCCACTTCGACGGGCTTGTCATCTGCGCCGGTGTCGGCAGTCGGCGGCTTGCCGCAATGGTCGGCGACCGGGTCAACGTCTACCCGGTCAAGGGCTACTCAATTACCGTTATGATGCGGGACGAGGCGAGCCAGCAGGCCGCACCGTGGGTGAGCCTGCTCGACGAGGATGCCAAGATCGTCACCTCGCGGCTCGGCAAGGACCGCTTCCGCGTGGCAGGCACCGCCGAGTTCAACGGCGAGAACCGCGATATCCGTGCGGACCGCATCGCGCCGCTGGTCCAGTGGGTCCGCCAGCTCTTTCCGGGGGTCAGCGTGGGAGAGGTACTGCCCTGGGCGGGCCTGAGGCCGATGCTGCCGGACATGATGCCGCGCGTTGGCGCAGGCCGTCGCTCGCGGGTGTTCTACAACACGGGCCATGGCCACCTTGGCTGGACGCTGAGCGCGGTGACTGCCGAAATGGTCGCATCGAGCATCGACCACGCCCTCAGCGAGGCATCGGCGCTGCGCGTGGCCTGAAACCGCTCCCATACGTCACAGCCACGAGAACGGCCCGGAACCCTGCCAAACCTAAAAGGCAGGGTTGCCGGGCCGTTCTTCCTTGCAAGATCCGCGCGGCGGATCCAGCGCAGGGAGCATTTACCATGCTGGTCAAGCACGTTGCAGGAGAGGATACCAATCCCTGGGGCACCCCGCCGCGCGGGCCGGTGATCACCGCAACCTACCGCCGCGGCGTGCTGCGCGCCAAGGTAGCGCTCAGCGAACTCACCTGTCGTTCGGCGCGCATCGATTCGATGGAGGCTCTGAAGCCAGGCGTGATGGTGTGGATCACGCTGCCGGGCCTTGAGGCGCGGCCCGCTACGGTGGACTGGACAAGCGGCTTCACCGCGTGGCTGCGCTTTGATGCGCCGCTGCATCCGGCCGTGCTCGACGCCATCCTCGACGGGCGCATCGGCTCCGTCCACTGAGCAGCCATGGTGGTGAAGGCGGCGTCTCACCGGCCTCCGCCCCAGGCTGAGTGTCATCGCGTCGATGTGAACGTCGATCTTCAGGAGGATGACTGGCTTTGGGCCCTTGCGATGATCCGTCCGATAGGATCGCGCGAAAGGTTGGCAGGCGTGATGAACCTGCGTCCCTGCGAGCGCAGGCCGTGCGTAACTTCCGTGTCCTCATCGCGATGGTTGGATGGCCGCGTTATCGTTCGCTGCACCTCGGGCACGATGCCGCTCAAGAAATCGGAGCCGATACGCGAGACAGGTGACCTCTTTGCGTGATCGACGGATGCGAGTGCGATGAACTGCTCGTTCTTCGAAGGCTTCCGGTTGTATATGAAACCCGCAACAGGCCAGTGCGTGGTGCCGAGGCCGCCGAGCGGAGCGTACCAGACGCGCACTTCGCTCCAGTCGTTGTTCGGCGAGACATCGACGGCACGAACATTGTCTTCCATCTGACCCCGCCGTCCGTCGATAAGGGACCAGTTCGCATGGCGCAGCAGCACGGTGCGCGAATCGACGATCCTGCTGATTGCGGCGACATGGCCAAGTTGCATTGCACCGTGGGGCCGGAAGGCCATGACCGCACCAACTTTGGGCAGAGTTCCCCGCGCATAACGGCCGGCGGCCTGATCCCACCAGGTATGCGCATCGCCAAAGAGCTGAATGCCCGAAACCTTGCGCGCATAGGGCACACACTGAACGTAAGGCAGTGCGGCCTCCTCGGGGATGCCGCCGCTGGTTTCGAGGATTCGAATCGGGGGTAGGGCGCGGGCGACGCAGGGTCCCGAGGGTGCACCGAGGAGCCAGAGCAAGAGCAGAGCGAGAGCGTAGCGGTTCATGCCGGGAAGTATTGCAAGTCATGGTAAAGCCCGACTTGAAAAGCCCCTCACCAATGGTGCGGAGCGATTGGGTCGGCTCGTCACACCCTCGCGAAGGGCAGTTTCCCCAGGAAAAGCGCCGTCTTGCCCGATGTCCGCATGCAAGCAGGGGGACCAAGAACTCATCCATGATCCACGTTGTCTACTGGAGACTGCTTAGCTTGTTGAGCTGGGTATTAGCGCTCGTTGTCAAATCTTCCATCCATCCATGCAAGGTGCAGTGCCAGTTATGTCGGCCAGTGATTGATGGCGATCGCTGGATATAGCTGCGATCATGGATAATCGGAGGAACGGTTTTCTCCAGCCATTTTGGAAAGCGAGTTTCATAACATCCGCATTGAACATAAACCATCAAAATGGCTGTAAAATGCCTCATTTAACTACCAAAGTGATTGCACATTTATCCAAACCCCGGAAATTTAGCCGTATTAGAACCTTTTTGTTCAAATCATTTTGAAACTAATTGAATAGATTTCCCGTATATTTACAAATTATTAGCTTAATTCGCAAACCTGATATTTTGAGGACGACATCTATAGGCTGTTTCACCACGCACAGAGACCGCATGGTTCTGCTTTGGATCGATCAAATCTGGTCGACATCTCTGAAGCAGAAGAAAATGCTTTAGGGGAAATAGCCATGAAGAAGACCATCATTGCAGCCGCGTTTGTCACTGCGATTTCTGCTGGCCATGCCTACGCCGCCGCCAACAACGCCAGCGCTACGGCAGACGCAAGCTCGACGATCATCCAGCCGGTCACCATTCTCAAGAACAACGATCTGGCCTTCGGCCGCATCGTCAAGCCGGCCAGCGGCTCGGGCAACGTGGAGATCACCAACGCTGCAGACAGCATCGTTGCCTCGAACGGCGCAGTTGCACTCAGCGGCATCGCCACCTCGCGTGCCAAGTTCACCATCAGTGGCGAAGGCGCTCAGAGCGTCAGCATCGTTGTGCCGCCCACGGTCACCATGAGCAATGGCACGAGCACGATCGATGTCGCCCTGTCCGGCGATCTCGGCACGAGCACGGTGCTCTCGGGCGCTCTCGGGGACACCGGCACGGCCGCGCTCAACGTTGGCGGCAGCTTTACGCTTCCGTCCACGACGAAGACGGGCGTCTACACTGGCACCTTCCAGGTTGACGTTGCGTATCAATAAATAAGCCGAAGCGGGAACGAGGGGGGTATCATGAGGTGTTTCGTTGCAGTTCGGAGGTCCGCCTGGGCGTCTGCGCTCGTCATAGCCTCTTCGTTCCCGCTTTGCGCCGTGCATGCGCAAGCGCCGCTTCCAACCAAGGCGGTGCCTGCTGCTCGCAAGGCGCAAACCAGTGCCCCCGCAGCTTGCGCCGCAAGCGGAGATGATTGCCAAGCAAATGGCGCATCTCCGCCCACGGCTCCAATGCTGCGCGGATCCGCTGAATTTCTCGGTGTGTGCGCCATTAACGGCAATGCTCTGGAGCCCAGCCTCAAGCTGCTCTGCAGCAAGGTTTACGGCCCATTGAACGCCTAAGCCTGAAACAGTTGGAATCAACCCATGAACCGCCTTTCCAAACTCATTGCAGCCTCCTTGGGCACACTGCTGTTTTCCACGCAGGCCCATGCCGGCACGGAATCGGCCAGCGCGACCGTCACCAGTTCCGCAACGTTGCTGCGTCCTGTGGCATTGAGCTCTTCGGCCAACCTAGCGTTTGGCCGCATTGTCCTTCCTTCGTCGGGTACCGGTTCGGTCACGATCGGTACGTCTGCCGATACGGTGGCGGCCTCGGGCGGTGCGGTCGCACTTGCCGGCGGAAGCCCGTCGCGCGCCGCGTTCTCGGTAAGCGGTGAGGGTGGTCAGGCAGTGACCGTGACCGTACCTGCCACCGTTACCATGAGCGGGCCATCGTCCAGTACCATGGCCGTCACCCTGACGTCGAGCGTCTCGGGATCCACGAATCTGAGCGGTTCGCTTGGTGCAGCTGGCAGCGCTACCTTCTACGTTGGTGGCTCGTTTGCTCCGACGGCAACGACGACGACCGGTGCATATTCGGGCACATTTACGGTTACCGTTGCCTACCAGTGACCCGGTGCGCCGCCATCAGGCGTGGGGTCGCCTTGGGGCTATCAGCCATGCTCCTTGCGGCATTGCCGCAATCGGCAATGGCTGATCCCGCAAGCGCCTCGGCTACGACCAGTATCGAAGATCCGGTAGGAGCCACTGTCCTCGAGCAACCGCTTCAGTTGCTGACAACGTCGTTCAATCTGCTTGTCGTCAGCCCAAGTCTGGTCGGAAGCAATTTGACCAATTTGTCTTCCTCGCGGGATAATAACCGGAAGAAAAAGCAGGAATTCGCCGGATCTAACCTGCCTCAACAATCGGTATCTGGCTATTACAGCCAGAATGACCGTGAAAATATCAGAAATCCCATCGATTACAGCCAGAGTGACAGTATTTTTGGCCGTCGATTCTCCCTGATTTTACTTCAATTTAACTAAGATTCAGGCACGATTAAGCCATGATGATTTCCATACGAAACTCCTCGCTGGCACTGCGCCGAGCCCGCAAATCCGCCTCGGCCAGCATCGTGCTCTGTTCGCTCCTCGCATCGGCTATCCCGCTGCACGCACAGACTGCGGCTGCCCCACCAGCCGCAATCCCGGTAACGATCGGTTCTCCCGGCGGTGCCAGCATCAACCTGACGCCGCGCCGCGTGATCTTCGATAACAACAAGCGCACCGAAGCGATCTACGTGTTCAACCAGGGCAGCAAGGCCGCGACGGTCGAGGTCTCGCTCATTGATAACGTTATGCTGGCAGATGGCGATATCGTTCCGTTAAGCCAGCTCGCCAACCATGGAAGTGCGGCAGCCGGCGCGGCAGAAGCCCTGCGATCGGCACACGACATGATCCTTGCCACGCCGAGCCGGCTCTTGCTTGAACCGGGCAAGGGCAAGACCATCCGCCTGCGCGCGTCTCTACCCGATGGTGCGACGACGCCCATGGAATTCCGGACGCATCTGACCGTAACGACGCTTCCCGATGCAGACACGGGTCTGACTGCCGACGCCGCCGCCGCCACCGAGCGGGGCGAGCTTTCGATGCGTGTGCAGTCAGTCTTCGGTATCAGCATTCCGCTGATCGTGCGGAGCGGCGACACGTCTGCTGCGGCGAGCGTTAGCGATATCTCGATCGTCCATGGCGGAACGCGCGCTGGTGGCACAGCTCCCAACGCAGCAGTCCTGCAATTCTCGCTCGGTCGAACCGGGACGAGTTCGATCTACGGCAATATCGAAGTCCGGGCAGGAGAAGGCAAAAACGCTGAAATGATCGGCTTTGTCCGCGGTATCAGCGTTTATTCCGAACTCGCCGCCCGCCAGGTTCACGTCAATCTGATGCGCGAACCGCGCAAGGGCGAGTTGCTGACAATCAAATTCACCGATGATGAGGGCCGACCGGGTGGGCCGTCCGCATCAGGGACGTTCCATGCGCCGTGACCCCGCGCTTCCCATTGATCGCCGCCATGCTGCTCATGGCGGTGTTCACTCCGTCAGCAACGCTCTCAGCCGCGAAACCGGCCCAAGTCTCGGCGCAGTCTAATCCCGACCCGGTAAAGGTCGAACTCGCGAGGGTGCAGAATTCGGATCTGCTGCTGTTTGCGGTCGATCTTGATGGCGGGTCACTTACGGATTCGCTTGCGGTTTATGGCGATCCCGGAGACCCACTGATCCCGCTGGGCGAACTTGCGCGCCTGCTCGATCTTGATGTCCAGGTTAGGCCGCAGGAAGGCATAGCAACCGGCCGGATCGGCGAGCGCCAGCGTAGCCTCACGATCGACATTGCGAATGCCCTGGCCCGCACCGACGAGCGCACGATTGCGCTTGCGCCAGACGCGGCGGCGGTTGGTGCAAACGACATTTTCGTGAAACGCGGTGTGATCGAGGCGCTCCTTCCGCTCAAGGTGGCTGTCGATGGCGATGAATCCACGATCAAGCTGACGGCGACGGAAAAGCTGCCGCTGCAGGCACGGCGCGAGCGGGCCGCCCGGCGTCCGGTGAATGATGTCGATGCGCTGGCGCAAGAGGCAACTCTCGCCATTCGCTCCGATTATCGGATGCTCGGTCGACCCGGCTTCGACATCTCCGGAGAACTTGGAAGTGATAACGCCCGTGGCGGCTTCGTGAGCCGGTTCGAGGGGCGGATGTCCCTTGATGTCTTGAACAGCGCTTTTTCGGGCTATCTTGCAACCGATGATCGCGGGAAGCCATCGGCCGCCCGCGCGGTGTTCTCGCGCCGCTCCGAGGAAGGTCGGATGCTGGGCGCCCTTCATGCAACCTTCCTTGGCCTCGGCGACGTCTACACGCCAACAATGCCTCTGGGCCTGCGCAGTCTGGGCGGTCGCGGATTTGCGATCTCGTCTCGCCATCAGGACGATGCCAGCGTGTTCGATCACATCACTTTGCGAGGCGAACTGCCGCTGGGGTATGATGTCGAACTCTACGTTAACGATATCCTGCGCAGCGGGCAGAACACGCCGGTTCAGGGGCGGTACGAATTCATCGACGTGCCGGTGGTGCGCGGTCTCAACGTCATCCGGATCGTCGCCTATGGCCCCCATGGCGAGCGGCAAGAACAGACCCGCGTGATCAGCGTAGGCGGTGGACAGCTCCCAAAAGGTCGCCTCAGTTTCGATGCAGGCGTGGTGCAACAGGACCGGTCTGTGATCGAGTTTCCGACGCAGCAATTACCGGGTGATCTTGCTCGCGGCCGCCTGAGGGGCAATCTCAACCTTGCCTATGGCATCTCGACCAGTCTCACGGCAACCGCTGCCTTCGGGACTTGGTCGACGGTGTCCGGGGAACGGCGCGGCATCGCAGCTTTGGGTCTGCGCACCTCGCTGCTCGGTACCGCTTTGCAGGTCGATACGGCCGCCGATTTCAAGCACGGCAAAGCGGGATCACTGAGCCTTGCCGGCCGCTTCGGTCCGGTCTCGTATTTCCTGCGCGAGAGCGAATACCGCGGCCGCTTCCAGGATGAAAACATCGCCCAGTTCGATCCGTCGCGCGCAATGCGTCGCTACAGTCAGGCCGCGTTGGATTTCTCTGCTCCCATTCCTGGTGGCACGCGCCTGCCGATTTCGTTGCAACTGGATCGCAGTCAGTTTGACGATGGCGGGACGGGCTGGAACGCGCAGGCTCGCTCGGCGCTGCTGGTTGCGGGAACGATCACTGCGCTTGGCGTCCAATACAGCCGTACCGAGCGCGCGGGCGTGACCAACCGGCAAATGAGCATCAATGTCGCCGCTTCGCGGCTGGTCGACTATCACTGGCAGTTGCGCGGTTCGGCGGACTACGATGTCGCGCCCAGAGCAGGCCTGCGCGATCTCGCGCTAACGGCGGATCGCAGCCTGTCCGATCGCTACGCCATGCGACTCGGCGTCGCCAAATCGTTCGGGCAGGTCAAGGATCTCACGCTGCAGGCCGGTGTGGTTGGACACCTGCCTTTCGCCGACATGACCTTGTCGGGTGATTATTCCACCCAGCAGAAGCGCTGGCGGGTTGGTCTCCAGTTCAACATCGGCATGGCGTTCAATCCGTTCCGCCGGCGTTATGGCCTGACTCCACCAGGACCCGCCAACGGCGCAAGCGCGGCGATCGAGGCCTTTGTCGATGAAAACGGAAACGGAATGCGTGACCGCGGGGAGGAGCCCGTGCCCGACATCACCATTGAGAGCGCCGGCAAGCACGCGACCACCGACAGCGCGGGGCACGCCTTCGTGACAGGACTCGGTGACGGGCATAGCGGTCGCCTGCGCGTCGATACCTCGAAGATTGACACCACCTTCTATGCCACGCCGCCGCAGTTCGTGAGTTACAATGCCCGCGCAGGCGATGTGCTGCGCATCCCCTATCCGCTTGTTCCAACATCCGAACTGGTGTTCCGCCTTCAGTTGAGACGCAATGATGGCAAGCTTTCAGGCATCGCGGCCGTCCACGTCTGGCTGGTGTCCGACAAGGGAGAGCGGGTGTTCGGCTCGACTGAATTCGACGGTGCGGTCCTGTTCGAGGCGGTCAAGCCCGGCCGCTACCATCTCGAACTCGATGCCGAGCAAGCCCAGCGCCTGCACATGCGCTTTATCAGGCCGGTCGAGGTTGATGTCACAACCCATGGGCGCGCACTGACAAACCTGGCCGAAATCGAGTTCGAAAGGAAAACCTGACGTGTCGAAGGCGTCTGCGACGATCCTCTTTGCTATCACGCTTGCTTTTGGCCAGGCCTCCTGCCCGCATGCGCAAACCTACTCGGTCAGCGTCTCGCCGGTAGGTAACATTGGTACAGTCGTCTCTGCGGCGACAGGGACGACAACCTTCCGCGTCGATGATAACCTCGGCACCGTAACCACCGTGTCCGGTTCCGCCACGCGAATGACGACTGGCACCATTTCGCCGATGGTAGCCAGCGTTACATGCTCAGGCACCTCCACTCAGTGCAACAAGTTGGTGACGATTTCGATCGCATCGGCTGGCACACCGACCAACCGGGCTGGCGCGCTCACCAACTTTACCGCAACGGCAGGTACGGCCAGCTTCAACACGACCCCATCCGGCACGAATCCGACCACTTTCAAGCTCAATGCGATTGCGCGAAATTCCACCGTGACGTTCTACGTGGGATACGATTTCCCGATAAAGGCGGACGATTCCGGTACCCCGACGGGGACCTCCAGCAGCCAGTTATCCGTCGTCGCCTCGGCAACCGGCGCGACAACGGGCACGGGGAGCGGCACGGCATCGGCCACGGTCCTGCGTTCGATCACGCTCACCAATTCCGCGACGCTATCCTTTGGCCGCCTGGTGCTGCCCGCATCCGGCACTCAGACAGTGGCCTTGAGCCCCGCAGTCCCGTCCGTGAAACTGAGTGGCACCGGTTCTGGCGGCACCGCACTGGCGAGCCCCGCGGCAACACTCGCCAGCTTTTCGGTGGCGGGCGAAGGCGGGCAAAGCTTTACGCTTACGGTTCCCGCCAGTTTCACGCTGAACGGGCCGTCCGGATCGGCCCCCATAACGATCACCACGCTTCCCAGTGCCAGCGGAGCACAGACTTTGAGCGGAACAATCGGATCATCAGGCAGCTTCGGCTTTACGATAGGTGGCAGTTTTCCGATGGCATCGAGCACGCAGGCCGGCGGCTATAGCGGCACCTTCTCAACGACCGTGCAATACAACTGATGCGGCAAAAATTAAGGCGAAGCAAAAAGCGAGCGGCCTTTAGTGCTGCACCCGTTTCCCTCAGCACGCCAACAATGTGCCATTTCCGGGAACCTCGTCCGCTTCATCTGTCGGTCCTTAAAATGGACCGGGTTCTCATCAGGACGGAGGATGATCAGGCGGTCAAGAGACATGCCTAGCGGAAATGGCTCCCTGAGTAGGATTCGAACCTACGACCACTCGATTAACAGTCGAGAGCTCTACCGCTGAGCTATCAGGGACCAGACCCGGTTGCCCGGGGCAGGAGCGCGCTAATAGCAGGCGTTTCGGGTTTGGCAAGCGCCTGATTGCGCAAAAATCCACACCGGAATTCAGGCCAGGAACTGCTCGGCGAAAATCCGCTCGTCGAGGCTCTTGCCCTTGTCGAACAGCAGCGTCAGCCGATGCTCGCGCGCCGCGCTCACCCGCACTTCGCTGACGTCGCGCACTTCCTTCTGGTCGGCCACGACAAGCACCGGGCGCTTCTTCGCCTCGAGCGAGCGGAACAGGATCTCGCAGCTGTCCGGCAGGATCGCCCCGCGCCAGCGCCGCGGACGGAACGGACTGATCGGGGTCAGCGCCAGCATCGCACTGCCGAGCGGCAGGATTGGCCCATTGGCCGACAGGTTGTAGGCCGTCGAGCCCGCCGGGGTCGCCACCAGCACGCCGTCGCACGACAATTCAGGCATGCGCACCTTGCCATTGACAGAGACTTCGAGCTTTGCCGTCTGGCGGGTTTCGCGCAGCAGCGAGACTTCGTTGATCGCCCAGGAGGAATACTGCTTGCCGCTGTGGGTCGTCGCCTCCATCCACAAGGGCGCGACGGCCACGCCGCGCGCCTTGGCAACGCGTTCGGCAATCGGGCGGCTTGCCTTGTGGCGGTTCATGAGGAAGCCGACAGTGCCGAGGTTGAGCCCGTAGGCGGGAATCACCCGGCCCGTATCGAGCATGTGGTGCAAGGTCTGCAGCATGAACCCGTCGCCGCCGAGCACGACGACGATGTCCGCTTCCTCGAGCGGTACCCACTCGTGCGACGCCACAAGGGCGGCTTCGGCTTCCTGCGCGCGGTCGGTAGTAGAGGCGAGCAGCGCAAGCCGAGGGATTTCGGGCATAGGGTAACGCTCTCCTCCGGATGCGGACACGGCGATCCGCGTCCGCTGGGCTCGTGATATGGAGCGACCCAAAGTGGTGCAATGGCAAATGGCACAGCAAGGATGATTTCGCCAAGCCAATCGCCTAAGAGTGCGGCGATGAACGGCACCACGCTCCTTCCCGGCGATGATCGCGATGTCCTGACTGGCCTCCCGGGGCTCGAAGGCGCGGCGCAGTGGCTCGATGGCGCGAGCGAGACAGGCTTCGTCCAGGCCATGATGGTAAGCCTCCAGCGTCTGCCAGCGGTTAACCTTGCCTACGGCATGGCAGGCGGGGACCTGGCGCTGGTCGAGATCGCGCGGCGTGTCCGGGATTTCGTGGCGGATGAGCTCGGGCCGCAGGCCTTCGTGGCACGTGCGGGGGGCGGGGCGTTTCTCGTTGCCAGCCACGCCGCGCTTTCGCGCGAGCGCTGGCAATGGCTTGCCGAAGCCCTGGGGCGCGCGATTGCGCGGCCGCTTGTGCTCGACGGCGAAAAGCTCAGCCTTGCTCCGCGCACTGCGCTGCTGCGCGGAAGGCCGGGCGAAAGCGGTGCGGCGCTGCTGGACCGGCTCGATCAGGTTTCCGGCGATCTGCAGCGCCGCAGCGGGCGCAGGGTCCTCTGGGCGGACGGAAGCCATCCTGCGCGGGGGCGCAGCGCGGCGAGTCTTGAAGGCGATCTGCTTGGCGCGCTGCACCGCGAAGAGATTGCGGTGCTGTTCCAGCCGCAGTTCAGCGTGGCGACCGGCGCGCTGGCAGGCGCAGAGGCGCTGGCGCGGTGGGAGCACCCCGGCTTCGGACGCATCTGTGCCGAGACCTTGTTCGCCGTCGCCGACCGGGGCGATCACGTGGCGCAGCTTTCGCGCCATATCGGCAAGCGCGCGCTGGCGATGGCGGCAGCGTGGCCGGGCCTTGTGCCGCTCAAGCTGTCGCTCAACGTGACCGCCGAGGACTTTGCCGTGGGCGATTTCGCGGCGGCACTGCGTTCGGAAATTGCCGCCAGCGGCTTTGCCCCCGAGCGCCTGACGATCGAGATCACCGAACAGACCCTGATCGCCGATTTCGAAGCCTGCGCGGCCGCGCTGCGCGAACTCGAAGGGATCGGCGTGAAAGTCGCGCTCGATGATTTCGGCACCGGCTTTTCGAATTTCCGCGCCCTGAAGTCGCTCCCGCTCGATGCGCTCAAGCTTGATCGCTCGCTGGTCGTCGATATCGAGAACGATCCGCGGGACCGGGCCATTCTCTCGGCCATGATCGCGATGGCGCGGGCACTGGGGCTCAAGGTCATCGCGGAAGGTGTCGAGAGCGAAGGGCAGCTTGCCATCCTGCGCGAGGAAGGGTGCGACCTGTTCCAGGGCTTTCTGCGCGCGGGTCCGGTCGCCGCAAGCGAGTTTGCAGCACTGGCAGCGGGCTGAGCCGCAGCTTGCGTTTAACCGCGCGCTTAACTAGCCTCCCGTGCCAGCATCCGGCGTCCTGCGCCGGGCAATCGGGATGAGGCAACGGCATGTCGCAAGGTGAGTTCGACTATATCGTGATCGGGGCGGGGAGCGCGGGCGCCGTGCTGGCGGCGCGGCTGTCGGAAGACCCGCACATGCGCGTGCTGCTGCTGGAGGCGGGCGGGCCGAACACCTCGGTGCTGGTGCGCATGCCGGCGGGGGTGGGCACCCTCATCAAGCAGAAGAGCAAGCACAACTGGGGCTTCTGGAGCGAGCCCGAGCCGCACATGGACGGCCGCCGGATGTGGCACCCGCGCGGCAAGGGGCTGGGCGGCTCCTCGGCGATCAACGGCATGGTCTATGTGCGCGGCCATGCCACCGACTACGACCAGTGGCGGCAGCTGGGGCTGGAGGGCTGGTCCTATGCCGATGTGCTGCCCTATTTCCGCAAGGCGGAGGACAACTGCCTGGGCGAGAACGCGTTTCACGGCACCGGCGGGCCGCTGAAGGTCAACTGGGGCGAGCAATCGGCGCATCCGCTTTACCGGAGCTTTCTCGAAGCGGGACAGCAGGCCGGGCATCCCTATACCGAGGACTTCAACGGGGCGAGCCAGGAAGGGTTCGGCCGCTATCAGCTCACCATCAACGACGGGCAGCGCTGGTCCGCGGCGCGGGGATACCTGACGCCGATCATGGGCACGCGGCGCAATCTGGAAGTGGTGACGGGCGCTCGGGTGCACCGGATCGTGATTGCCAACAGGCGGGCAGCTGGGGTGGAGTATTCGCTCAGGCCGGGGAAGGCGGTGCAGACGGCGCAGTCCTCGCGCGAAGTGCTGCTGTGTGCGGGGGCGTTCCAATCGCCGCAGATCCTGCAGCTTTCGGGGATCGGCGATGCTGACAAGCTCAAGGCGGCAGGCGTGGCGCCGGTCCATGCGCTGCCGGGGGTGGGGGCGAACCTGCAGGATCACCTCGACGTCACGCTCAACTGGGCGGCGACGCAGCCGGTGTCGCTCTACCACCAGATCCGGGGCTGGCGGCAATACAAGGTGGGGCTGCACTACCTGCTGACCGGCAAGGGCGGCGGACGGCAGAACGGCCTCGAAGCCGGGGCCTTCCTCAAATCACGGCCCGATCTCGACAGGCCGGACCTGCAACTCCATTTCGTCATCGCGATCATGCAGGAACACGCCAAGGTGCGGGTGGAGCGCGACGGGTTCACCATCCACGTCTGCCAACTCAGGCCCGAAAGCCGGGGCACGGTGGGCCTCAGGAGCCGTGATCCCTATGACGATCCGGCCATCACCGCCAATTTCCTCGCCACCGAGGAAGACCGCCGCGTGGTGCGCGCGGGCATACGGATAGCGCGCGATGTGGCGGCGCAGGAAGCGTTTGCGCCCTATCGCGGCGAGGAGATCTGGCCGGGGGCAGACGTGCAGAGCGACGCCGAGATCGACGCCTGGGTGCGCGCGCGGGGCGAGACGATCTACCACCCCGTCGGCACCGCGAAGATGGGCGTGAGGACCGACCCGATGGCGGTGGTGGACAAGGATTGCAAGGTGATCGGCCTCGAAGGCCTGCGCGTCGTCGATGCCTCGGTGATCCCGCTGCTGGTTGGCGGCAACACCAACGCGCCGACGATCATGATCGCCGAGAAGATCGCCGACGTCATCCGGGGGCGGGCGGCACTGGCCGCCGCCGCATGAGGGAGACCGACATGACCGTGAAAGTGATCAGCATGGAGCCCGATCCGCTGGCGCCTTATGCGATTTCGCCGGGGTGGCAGGTGGGCAGCCTGCTGTTCCTATCAGGGCAGGCCGCGATCAGCCCGGAAGGCGCGATTGTCGGCGTCGGCGATTTTGACGCGCAGCTGGCGCAGACCTTCGCCAATATCGACGCCGTGCTGGCGGCGGGCGGCAGCGACCGCAGCCGCATCGTGAAAGTGACGATCTACCTCACCGACATGGGCAACTTCCCGAAGATCGTGGAAGCGCGGCGGCGTTATTTCACGCCGCCTTGGCCTGCGGACACGATTGTCGAAGTGAAGAGCCTCGCGCTGCCGGAGTTGATGGTGGAGATCGATGTGATTGCGCATGCGGGGTGAGGGGGATCCTCCGCGAAAAGGGGAGTTTACAAGGTGTAGCGATCATGGAAGGGGGGCGACCTGCCGCTGCTTGACGTTACGGGACATTGCGGTGACATTGCGGTGACATTGCGGTGACATTGCGGTGTGACATTGCGGTGTGACATTGCGGTGTGACATTGCGGTGTGA
>NZ_LJHZ01000049.1:0-11207 GCF_001296055.1 Novosphingobium sp. AAP93 | reverse complement strand
TCGAGCGAAGTCGAGACACCAGGCGCCGGGTATGGTGTCTCGACTTCGCTCGACACGAACGGCGTCAGGTGTCCTTTCGGGTCTGTCCCGGCTTGATTTCAAAGCCGATTCGTGAGCATGGGGCGCTCATGTCTGCACGCATCTACCAGCGCCCGAAGAATGCCATGCAATCGGGCAAGTCGCGCACCGATCAGTGGGTGCTTGAGTTCGCTCCGGCAGAGGCACGGCGGCCCGATCCGCTGATGGGCTGGGCCGGTTCGGGCGATACGCAAGTGCAAGTGGTGCTGACGTTCGCTTCGGCGGAGGAAGCCAAGGCCTATGCCGACAAGTACGGCATTGCCGCGCATATCAGCCCGGTGCCGCCGAAGCGGCTCAAACTGCAGAGCTACGCGGACAATTTCCGGTAAGGGGAATTACTCCTCCGCCAGTCCTGCGGGCTGCCACCTTCCCATTTGTCCCTTCGACACGCTCAGGGAAAAATGGGGAGGGATCGGACAGCATTGCTTTTTTCATCGACCGTCGCCATATGCGGCGCGGGAGTCGGGCGGACGTTAGCTGTCGCCAACCTGGTCAGGTCCGGAAGGAAGCAGCCACAACGATGTGCGGCGGGTCGCCCGGCTCCTTCAATCCCCTGCCGGAATACCCTTCATGCGCGAGCGCGCTTCATTGCGTGATCCGGTCGCGGTCACCGTGCCGCTGACTTTGCCGAGGCCAAAGGGTACCATGTTGCCGTAGATCGTCTCGCTGCCATGTTCGGGCACGACGTAGGTCTCGTGGAAGATGCCGACCGTGCCGTCATTGCCGATTGCCTTGTTGAACGCGGTCCATGCAGGCCAGTGCTTTTTTTCGCGGGCGCGGGCGTAGGCCTCGAGGGCATCGAAATCGCGCCAGTATTGCAGCAGGACGACCGTGCGGGCGCTGCGCAGCAGGAACTCATAGCCGAGGAATCCGCTTGCGGGATCGCGCGAGACTTCGGCGAGCATCGGGCCCATCGCCTGAAACACCGGCCACCATTTGCGCACTTTGTGGAAGTGGTTGATCCGCATGCCGATCACGAAGACGACGAGGGGGCCCTGATGGGCGGCGGTCATCCGGCCGGGAGTGATGGTGCTCATGAGGGGAGGGTTCTCCGTTGACGGCTGCGAGTCAATCCCCGACCAGTTGGGGCAGGGGGCTTCGACAATTGGCGAGAGGTGGCCTAATCAGGGGACATGGTCGATTCCACCGACATGTTTGGCGATCCGATTGCGGACGAGCCCGAAGACGACGCGCCCTCGGCTGCGGAACTGGAGGCGGCCGGGCAGGGTTCGATGTTCGGCGATCCTGCACCCGGGCCTGCACCCGGGCCTGCACCCGGGCCTGCACCCGGGCCTGCACCCGGGCCTGCACCCGCTGTGCGCGAGGAGCACGCTCCGCCGCCGGTGGCCGCGCCCGCGCCGTCCGGCCAGCCCTACCGCGTGCTGGCACGCAAGTATCGTCCGCAGACCTTTGCCGAACTGATCGGGCAGGACGCGATGGTCCAGACGCTGGGCAATGCGATCCGGCGCGGGCGGCTGGCGCATGCCTTCCTGATGACCGGCGTGCGCGGGGTGGGCAAGACCTCGACCGCGCGCCTGATCGCCAAGGCTCTGAACTGCATCGGGCCGGACGGGCAGGGCGGCCCGACGATCGATCCCTGCGGCCGGTGCGAGCCTTGTGTCGCGATTGCCGAGGGGCGGCATATCGACGTGATCGAGATGGACGCCGCGAGCCATACCGGCGTCGACGACGTGCGCGAGATCATCGAGGCGGTACGCTATGCGGCGGTTTCGGCGCGCTACAAGATCTACATCATCGACGAAGTTCACATGCTTAGCCGCAACGCGTTCAACGCTTTGCTGAAGACGCTGGAAGAGCCGCCCGCGCATGTGAAGTTCCTCTTCGCGACGACTGAAGTCGACAAGCTGCCGGTGACGGTGCTCTCCCGCTGCCAGCGCTTCGACTTGCGGCGCATCCAGACGCCCGTGCTGGCCGCGCATTTCGGCAAGGTCTGTGATGCCGAGCAGGTCCAGGCCGAGGACGAAGCGCTGGCGATGATCGCGGCGGCGGCGGAAGGCTCTGTGCGCGACGGGCTGTCGATCCTCGATCAGGCGATCAGCCATGCGGACATGGCAGGCGGCGGGGCCGTGACGGCGGAGCAGGTCCGCGAAATGCTGGGTCTGGCCGACAAGACCATGCAGCGCCGCCTGTTCGCTGCGGTGATTGGCGGCAAGGGCGATGCAGTGCTCGACGAAGTGGCGAGCCAGTTCGCGCTGGGGATCGAACCCACCGCGATGATGCGTGCCCAGCTTGATCTCGTGCACAAGGTGACGGTGGCGCAGATTTCCGGCGCGGCAGATGCGCGTTCCGCTGAAGAGCGCGAGGCGCTGGAAGGCTGGGCGAAGAAGCTCGGCGCGGGCGCGCTCCACCGGCTGTGGCAGCTGCTGCTCAAAGGCTACGAGGAAGTGCGCGGCGCGCCCGACCCGCTGGTAGCGGCGCAGATGGCGTTGCTGCGGGTGATGCACGCCGCTGACCTTCCCGATCCGGGCGGGCTGATCAAACAGCTCGAAGCCTTTGCAGCCAATCCGCCGGCGGTGCAGATGGCTGCGCCTGCGGGGACGGCAGCGCCTGTAGCTGCGGCACCGGCGAGTGCAGAGATGATGCTGGCGCAGTGGGAACAGCTCGTCGAACAGGTCGAGCAGATTTCGCCGCTGATCGGTTCTTCGATGCGGCTTTCGGTGCGGGTAGTTTCGTTGAAGCCGGGGCATCTGGTCTACGCACTGGCGGCGGGCATTCCGGGCGATCCGACGCAGGACATGCGGCGCGGGCTCGAAGGCGCGACGGGCGGGCACTGGCAGGTCGAGCGCAGCATGGACCTCGCCAGCGCTGCTCCCAGCCTTGAGGAAGCCCGCGCCGAAGCAGCAGCACGGGCGGAGGCGGCGCTGCGTGAAGACCCCTTGGTGCGCGCGGCCTATGCCGCGTTTCCGGGGGCTGAAATGATCGACGAGAGCGCTATATCGGCGCCCGAACGAAAATCCTGGAGTAAACGCGCATGAAGTCGATGGAAGAGATGATCCAGGCCGCGCAGGCCGCTGCCCAGACCATCCAGAAGCAGATGGAGGACGCGCAGGGCAAGCTCGACCAGATCGAGGTGGAAGGCGTTGCCGGCGGCGGGCTCGTGAAGATTCGCGCGTCCGCCAAGGGCCGCGTGATCGGCGTGGCGATCGACGACAGCCTGATGGACAAGGCGGAGAAGGGCATTCTCGAAGACCTGATCGCGGCTGCCTTCAACGATTGCCGTCAGCGCGCCGATGCTGCGGCGGCAGAAGAAATGCAGAAGGTGCAGATGGCGGCCGGCATTCCGCCTGGCTTCAAGCTGCCGTTCTGAGCGGGCACTTCGGCGCTACCCGTTGCAAGCACGGGCTGGCGCAGAGGTGTCACACCCGCTATACAAATGTGTAACAATATCTGGACGGGTGACTGGCGCATGCCCGTTCGCCGCATGAAGGTCGTTTCCCCCTGAGCGCACTCTCCCTGCTTGCTGCGGCCGCTCTGGCCAGTGCCCCGCCTGCCGATGGTTCGGTCCCGATCATGCCTGCCTCCCAGGCTGCCGAACCGGCGGCGCCGGTATCTGGCAAGACCTCAACGCAGGAGCCGCTTCCTCCGCTGCCGGGCGAGATCGTCGTGTCGGGGTCGGTCAAGGCACCGCCCGAGGACCCGCTCGCGAAGGCGAACGAGACCAGCTACGAAGTCCTGCAGAAGGCTGACGATCTGGTCGTCGGGCCGGTCGCGAACGGTTATCAGAAGACGGTGCCGCGCCCGCTGCGCATGGCCTTGCGCAACTTCATCCGCAACGTGCGCGAACCGGTGGTGGCGGCAGCCTTCCTGCTGGAGCTCAAGCCCGGCAAGATGTTCGAGACGGTGGGCCGGTTCGGCATCAATTCTACCATCGGCCTCGGCGGCACGATCGACCTGGCGCGCAGCAAGCCGTTCAACCTGCCTTACCGCCAGAACGGCCTTGCCAACGTGCTTGGCTATTACGGCGTCGGGCCGGGACCCTACCTGTTTCTGCCGCTCGTCGGCCCGACGACGGTGCGTGACCTGTTCGGCCTCGTTGCGGACAGGCTGGCGGTGCCGCTGGCCGTGGGCACGCCGTTTGACAAGCCGTGGTATGCGCTGCCGATGGGCGTGATCGACGCGCTCGACTATCGCAACGAGGCGGATGAGGATTTCCGCCGCCTGCGCAATGCGGCCGATCCCTATTCGACCTACCGGCGAGTCTATCTGCAATCGCGCATCGACCAGATCGAGGCGCTGCACGGGCGCGGGCCGCTGGCGAAGGGCCAGACCCGCTATGGCCCGTTCGCGCGGCCTATCGGGGCTGCGGCGGATCCGGTTTCGGCGGCCGAGAAGCGGGTGATCGAGAAGGAGGACGCCGCAGCCGGTGCGGACGCGACGCCGACGCAGCCAGCGGCGCCTGTCGTGGCACCTGAACCGCCTGCGCCTCCTGCGCCGCCGCCGCCACCTCAGCCTCCGGTGTTCATTTCGCAGCCGGTGGTGCAGCCGATCCCCTGAGCAGGGCTATATCGGGCCCTCGTCCGCGCGTTCTTGGGATTGGGCCGGGGTACTCCACAATCCCGGCACAAGGGGCCATTGCGGGCGGGCAAGCGGGCACCCATATTCGAGAGCAAGACGCCGCAGACCGGCTTTCGGCGCGGCGGGAATGGAATAGAAGAATATGGCTCAATATCCCCTGCTTCCGCTGCGCGACATCGTCGTGTTTCCCGGCATGGTCGTGCCGCTCTTTGTCGGCCGCGAGAAGTCGGTCTCGGCGCTCGAAGTCGCGATGGCGGGTTCCAAGGAAATCTTCCTGCTCGCCCAGCTTGATCCGGGTTGCGACGATCCGGACCGCGATGACCTCTATGATACCGGCGTGGTTGCCACCGTGCTCCAGCTGCTGAAGCTGCCTGACGGCACCGTGCGCGTGCTCGTCGAAGGCCAGCAGCGCGCCGAACTCAAGGCACTGACGACCGAGACGGCGAACGAAGGCGAACTGGTGCTCGCCGAGGTCGAAGTGGTCGAACCGGCCGAGGTTTCCGGTGCCGAGATCGCGGGCATGATGCGCTCGGTGGTCGATCAGTTCGCCGAATACGCGAAGCTGTCCAAGAAGCTGCCGCAGGACGCAGGCTCGCAGCTGGGTGATATCGACGATGCCGGCAAGCTGGCGGATGCGGTCGCGGCGAACCTTGCGGCGCGCGTTGCGGAAAAGCAGGCCGTGCTCGCCGAGGCTGATCCGCTCAAGCGGCTCGAGATGGTGCTCTCCTTCATGGAGGGCGAGCTTGGCGTGCTGCAGGTGGAGCGCAAGATCCGCGGCCGCGTGAAGCGCCAGATGGAGAAGACGCAGCGCGAATACTACCTCAACGAGCAGCTCAAGGCGATCCAGTCTGAGCTGGGCGGCGGCGATGACGGCGAAGGCAACGAGATTGCCGAGCTGCAGGAAAAGATCGACACGCTGAAGCTTTCCAAGGAAGCGCGTGCGAAGGCGACCGCCGAGCTCAAGAAGCTGCGCACGATGCAGCCGATGAGCGCCGAGGCGACTGTCATCCGCAACTACCTCGATGTGCTGCTCGGCCTGCCCTGGGGCAAGAAGTCGAAGCTGAAGAAGGACATCGCAGCGGCGCAGGCCATTCTCGATGCCGATCACTATGCGCTTGACAAGGTCAAGGACCGCATCATCGAGTACCTCGCGGTGCAGGCGCGCACCAACAAGCTGAAGGGGCCGATCCTGTGCCTTGTCGGCCCGCCGGGCGTGGGCAAGACCTCGCTGGGCAAGTCGATCGCCAAGGCGACCGGCCGCCAGTTCGTGCGCCAGTCGCTGGGCGGCGTGCGCGACGAAGCGGAAATCCGCGGCCACCGGCGTACCTATATCGGCTCGCTTCCGGGCAAGATCGTGACGAATCTGAAGAAGACCGGCACGTCCAACCCGCTGTTCCTGCTCGACGAGATCGACAAGCTTGGTCAGGACTTCCGCGGCGATCCCGCTTCGGCGCTGCTTGAAGTGCTCGATCCGGAGCAGAACGCGAAGTTCCAGGATCATTACCTCGAGCTCGACATCGACCTCTCGGACGTGATGTTCGTGTGCACCGCAAACAGCCTCAACCTGCCGCAGGCCCTGCTAGACCGCATGGAAATCATCCGGCTCGAGGGCTATACCGAGGACGAGAAGGTCGAGATCGCCGAGCGCCACCTGATCGCCAAGCAGATCGAGGCGCACGGGCTCAAGACGGGCGAGTTCACGCTGGAGCAGGCCGCTTTGCGCGATCTGATCCGTTATTACACCCGCGAGGCGGGCGTCCGCACGCTGGAGCGCGAGATCGCGCGGCTGGCGAGGAAGGCACTGCGGCGGATCCTCGAAAAGAAGGATGCCGAGGTCGTCATCACGCCCGAAAACCTTGCCGACTTCGCAGGCGTGCGCAAGTTCCGCCACGGCGTTTCGGACGAGGAGAACCAGGTCGGCGCGGTGACGGGCCTGGCCTGGACCGAAGTCGGCGGCGAACTGCTGACGATCGAAAGCGTGACGGTGCCCGGCAAGGGCGCGGTGAAGACCACTGGCAAGCTCGGGGAAGTGATGAGCGAGAGCGTCCAGATGGCGTTCAGCTTCGTCAAGGCGCGGGGACCGCAGTACGGGATCAAGCCTTCGGTGTTCAACCGCAAGGACCTGCACATCCACCTGCCTGAAGGCGCCGTGCCCAAGGACGGGCCGAGCGCGGGCGTGGGCATGGTGACCGCGATGGTCTCAACGCTGACTGGCATCCCGGTGCGTGCCGACGTGGCGATGACCGGCGAGGTTACCTTGCGCGGGCGCGTGCTGGCGATCGGCGGGCTCAAGGAGAAACTGCTCGCGGCGCTGCGCGGCGGCATCAAGACGGTGCTCATCCCCGAGGAGAACCGCAAGGATCTGGCCGAGATCCCCGCGAACATCCGCGAGGGGCTGGAGATCGTGCCGGTGAGCCATGTCGACGAAGTGCTGGCGCGTGCGCTCGCGGCGCCGACCGAGGCGATTGAATGGACCGAAGCGGATGAAATGGCAGCTGGACCGGCGCCCGCTCTGACCAGCGGAACGACAGCGCCTACTGCGCACTGATCGCGAGTTCGTTGCGGTGCAGCATGAAATGTTATGCTGCACCCTCGCGGTGCAGCATTAACCTTCGTGGAGTGGCCGCTTACCGTAGGGCGGTAGGGGCGTCCTGAAATCTTCGCGGACTGGCCAGATTCCGGCGTTTTTTCGGCGATTCCGGGCGTTTTTCGCTTTGACAGCGGTTTCTTTCTCGGCTCTCTTCCGGCAACCCGAATTTCGATTCAGGCAACCGGTTGTTTGCATAAAAGCCAATGGGGGTTCCGCAATGAACAAGAACGATCTGATCAGCGCAGTGGCCGACGCGAGCGGTCTCTCGAAGGGTGATGCGACGAAGGCGGTCGAAGCCGTTTTCGATAGCGTGACCTCGGCGCTGGCCAAGGGTGATGAAGTGCGTCTCGTCGGGTTTGGTACGTTCTCGGTTGCCAAGCGCAAGGCCTCGACCGGTCGCAATCCGCGCACTGGCGAGCCGATGTCGATCAAGGCTTCCGCCCAGCCCAAGTTCAAGGCTGGCAAGGGCCTGAAGGACGCTGTCAACTAAAGCAGGAAACGGCATCGGCGCGGGGGCAGGACCGACCACGCGCTATCCGCACCAAAAACGCCGCGCCGGGATGCCGGGGCGGCGTTTTTGGTTGGTTGCTACTTTGCCAGCTTGATCAGCGCGGTAGGGGCTGTTGCAGTCCGCGCATCGACCTTCCAGTCGAGCCGTGAAAGACCGGCGCCTTCCGCCTGCGGGCCCTCGTCGGTGTTGTTGGCAAGGATCTGGCCATCGGTGCGCAGGGTAAAGGTGCCCTCGGCAATCGGCGGGCCGTCACTGCCAGGCTTCGCGCCTGCCTTGCCACTTTCCTTCATGCCGCTCATCGCCCCGGCCATGGCGCCGAGCCCCGGCATCACCGGATTGGCCGCCGCCGTGCTGAACGCAGGCGCATCGACCCGCACCGAGCCATCGGCACGGCGGATCAGCGAGACAAACGGCATGACCATCGGCAGACGCTCGATCGTCGGGAAGGTGAAATCGTGGTCGAGCCGGCCGCTTGCCGAATAATCCACCTCGAATTTCCCGCCGCCCTTGCTGACGACTGAGGCATACCCCTCCTGCCGCGCGAGGCGCTGGGCGAAGGCGGCGGCGGCCTTGGGATCGTCCGGATCGATGCCGCCCATAAAGGCCTGCATCATCTTGCGGTTCTGCACGTCCTCATTGGCCTTGGCAGCCTTCTTCGCCTTCTGCTCGTCATTCCACTTGGCGCGCTGCTGGGCGATTTCCACCGGAGAGCAATCATGCGCCTCGTCGGTCTGCGGATCGGTGCAGGGTTGCTGCTCGAAGGGCTCGGGCGGGATTGCGTCCGCTTTGGTGCTTTTGCTGCCCTGCGCCAGTGCGGCGAGAATGATCTCGCCCTTGTAGTGGAACGTGAACGTCCCGTCGCGTCGCAGCGCGAGATCACTCGTGAACTTGCCGGGCATCACCATGCAGCCGGCGAGCACGAGAAGCATGGCAGCCGCACCCAGAGCGGCGGCGAACTTGCGGCTGGTTTTCATGGCCCATCCCCCTTTGCCCGCGGGGGCGGGCCTGCCTTGTCAGCCCGCTGCGCCCCGAGTCGCGACAGCATAGAGCGCAATTGCTGCCGCATTGGAAACGTTCAGGCTTTCCACCGCAGAAGCAATCGGGAGGCGCGCGATGGAATCGCAATGCTGCGCGACATTGTGCCGCAGCCCTTCACCTTCTGCACCCAGCACCAGTGCAACCGGGCCAGCGGGCACAGCGGACGGAAATACTGCGCTGCCTTCGCCATCGAGCCCGATGCGCCAGTAGCCGGCCTCGGCAATCTGCTCCAGTGCGCGGGCAAGATTGACGACACGTACCCAAGGCACGACTTCGAGCGCGCCGGAAGCGGACTTTGCCAGCGTGCCGGATTCGGGCGGAGCGTGGCGATCCTGCGTGATCAGCGCGGCGACATCGAACGCGGCACAGCTGCGCAGGATGGCGCCGACGTTGTGCGGATCGGTGACTGAATCAAGGATCACCAGCGTGCGCCCCTCCGCCTCATCGAGGATGTCGGGCAAGGCAACGTCATCCAGCGCGAGGCAATCGAGCACGAGGCCCTGATGCGGCGCATCGCGTGCCACCAACCGCGCCAGATCGGCAGCTTGCGCATACTCGACCGGGAGCGAGGAGGGCAGTTCGGCATCATGATCGTCAAGCATCGCCTGGATCGCCTCACGCGTGCCCCACAGCTTCTTCGCCGTCCGCAGGGGGTTCGTCAGCGCCGCCTCGACCGCATGGCGTCCCCACAGCCGCACGGCGCCCGTCGAGGCCCGCCCGGAGCCGCGCCCACCCTGCATGCGCCCCGCGCGCCCGCGCATCGGCTTGGCCCGTCCACCATTTTCATCTCGCTTGGCCATCGCCCTGCTTTCCATGCTTCGCAAAAAAATAACCCGCGCCCCATGCCAGCCGCCCCATTGACAGGCAAGCAGCGCTTCGCCAAAGGGGCGCCTCACTCGGCCGGAGCCGCGCTTTTTCAACGAGGCGCGGCGCACAATCGGGAGCCCGCTCTCGGACCGGCAAATCTGGTGTGGACAGGTGGCCGAGTGGTTAAAGGCAGCAGACTGTAAATCTGCCCGCGCAAGCGTACGCTAGTTCGAATCTAGCCCTGTCCACCACCAGCCTCTCCACAGAGATCCCTAAAGAGCCCTAGAAGTCCAGTGATTCCGGGCATAATCTCACATTCATCGTCCGCACACAACCACTCTGATCTGCATGCAGCCGGAGCCATGTGTGGGGGAAGTGTGGGGGAGCAGAGCCGTTCCCCCACACCCTGATTCCCCGATGTGGGGGAAGTGAATGTGGGGGAACAAAATGGGTAAGCTCACGGCACTTGCAGTCAAAGCTGCACTTTCGAATCCGGGAATTTATCAGGACGGAGACGGACTATTCCTGAAGGTGGATAAGCGTGGTGGCGCGTCATGGCTGCTGCGAATCCAGCGTGATGGTAAGCGACAGGATATTGGGGTCGGCTCTGCAAAGATGCTCAGCCTGGCTGATGCTCGCCTCAAAGCTGCCGAGCTTCGCAGAGCGGCAAAGGTAGATCGCCGCGATATCCTCGCGGAGAGGAAGGATGAAGCTGCAGCGAAAGTCACCTTCCGCGAGGCTGCCGAGCGCTACCACCGCGAGAACGAACCGGGTTGGAAGAGCGCTCTTTACGCGAAGCAGTGGATGGCGAGCCTCGAGAACTATGTCTTCCCGAAGATCGGCAAGATGCCCACCGGCGGGGTCACGTCGTCCGATATCATCGAAGTACTGACCCCGATCTGGCAGGAAATTCCGGATACCGCTCGGCAAGTGCGCAATCGGATCTGTTCGGTGCTCGACTATTCGCATGCAAAGGGCTGGCGAGCAACGGAAGCGCCATCGGGCACGGGAAGCCTCAAAGCCGGCCGCGGACTGCCAAGGCAAGTGAAGCAGCGTGAGCACCGGAAGGCGATGCCGTATGCCGAGTTGCCCGGCTTCCTTGTCGCATTGCGGCGCAAACCCAGTTACGGTCGGCTCGCTCTTGAGCTGCTGATCCTGACGGCGACCCGTTCTCAGGAAGTGCGGCTTGCGACGTGGGAGGAGTTTGACCTCGAGGCGCGGATGTGGACGATCCCCGCCGAGCACATGAAGCGCTCAAAAACGCACATGATCCCGCTATCCGACGAAGCACTTGCCGTTCTCAAGAAGGCCGAAGCCCTTCGTCAGCCGGACACCAATGTGGTGTTTCCGGGGCGTGGCGGGCAACCACTCTCCGATATGTCCCTGCTTAAGGTACTTCGCGACATGAACGAGCCGCTCCATGTGCATGGCTTCCGATCGACGTTCACCGATTGGGCTGCGAACCAAGGCATTGCTGACGCGGTTGTCGAGGCGGCGCTTGCCCACAAGACCCCCGATGCGGTGCAAGCTGCGTATCGACGCACAACTTACCTTGGCACAAAGGATCAGCCGGGTGCGCGCGTGAAGCTCATGGTGTTGATTGCCACTGAGAAGTGACCCGGGAGGGGCCGTAATTTCCACTGAGAT
>NZ_LJHZ01000048.1:0-2299 GCF_001296055.1 Novosphingobium sp. AAP93 | reverse complement strand
TAACCACAACCGTCGAGGCTCTAATCAGAGCTGGATGAAAGTCCCGTGGCAGGTCAAGATCATTATGTGCTCAGCGCTGGGCACGTGCTTACGCCCTATAACCGACTGGCGGTCGGCGATGCGGTGATTCAGCCGGGCAAGAGCGATCGCGGCAAGCCATCCGATAAGGTTGCAGAGCTATCTCATGTGATTGAGCTTCAATTCAGGGATCACGGCTTTCCAAATTTGGCCGATGCTGCGCTGGCTCGAATTACAGGCAAAAATTGCCTTCCAGAGGACTTCGACTCTCTAGCTCCAATTGCCGTTGAGCGCGGTATCCGAAGGGGCTCTACCGTGCAGATGACCGGACGGACTTCTGGACTGTCGTTAGGGCGCACAATGGATGTTTCAGCCCGCATTGAGATGCGGTACCCTCGGGACGCCCATTCGAGCGGTCGGGTGGGCTTTGCCGACGTGGTTCTGTGTACCCCATTTACAAAGCCCGGCGATAGTGGTGCCTTGGTGACTACTGAATCTGGTAAGGCAGTAGGGCTTATCATTGGCGGGAGCAGTAAGGCCTCCGTTTTTTGCAAAGTAGGCAATGTATTTGATCTCTTGGGCATTGATGCAATGAGGCTAAACCGATGAGCGATGAAGAAACGGTAATCATTGCGTCTCAAGATTCAAGTTTATCTCTTGAATCGTTCGATGAATTTATTGGAACAGGTGTTGTTCCGTTGAATGATTCATCCCACGATTTAATGATAGCGGTTTATGTTTCAAGACCAAGAAGTAAATTATCGAAATCATTTAGAGAGAAAATTCCGAATTTTATTGAAGTTTGCCGACAAGGAAAGGTATTTCATGTGCCAACATGTATTGTTGATGTTGGAAAACTGAAGCCATATTGATAGGTATTTGAAGTCCTTGTGATTGGGTTGCCGACTATTTGACACTAGATTGAACCTTTTTCACTCGCAACGCTCGCGCGGCCTTATAGGCGCCCCCCCACACCCATCCCTTGACCCCACCCCCCGGACCCCTTAATCGTTCAGTTAAACGAACGGATACGGGAGTCGAGTGCCATGGCTGTTGCCTATATCGTTGATGCAGTGCGCACCGCTGGCGGGCGGCGGAATGGGCGGCTCGCGGGGGTTCACCCGGTCGATCTTTCGGCAGCGACATTGGATGCCATTGTCGAGCGCACGGGGATCGATGGCGCGGCGGTGGATGATGTCGTCATGGGCTGCGTCTCGCAGGGCGGGCAGCAGGCGGGGCAGGTGGGGCGTAATGCCGTGCTTGCCGCCAAGCGCCTGCCGGATTCGGTGCCGGCCGTGACGATCGACCGCCAGTGCGGCTCCTCGCAGCAGGCGATCCAGTTTGCCGCGCAGGCGGTGATGTCGGGCGTGCAGGACATGGTGATCGCGGCGGGCGTCGAGAGCATGACCCGCGTGCCGATGGGCTCGACCGCGATCTTCCACATGAAGGAGGGCCTCGGCAACTACAAGTCGCCGCAGCTCGAAGAGAAGTATCCGGGCATCATGTTCTCGCAGTTCATGGGCGCGGAAATGATCGTGAAGAAGCACGGCTTCACCAAGGATCAGCTCGATCAGTTCGCGCTCTCCAGCCACCAGAAGGCGATTGCCGCGACGCAGGCCAATGCCTTCGCGAACGAGATCGTGCCCATCGCCATCGAGACGGCGGACGGCCCCGCCACGCACACCGTGGACGAAGGCATCCGCTTCGATGCGAGCCTGGAATCGATCGCGGGCGTCAAGCTGCTCTCGCCCGAGGGCCTGCTGACGGCGGCCAGCTCGAGCCAGATCTGCGACGGCGCCAGCGCGGCGCTGATCGTTTCGGAAGCGGCGCTCAAGGCCCACGGCCTCACCCCGCTGGCGCGCATCCACACCTTGACGGTGACGGCGGGCGATCCGGTGATCATGCTCGAGGAACCGCTCTTCGCGACCGACAAGGCGCTGAAGCGGGCGGGCATGACAATCGACGATATCGACCTCTACGAAGTGAACGAGGCCTTCGCCTCAGTGCCGCTCGCCTGGCTGAAGCACACCGGCGCGAACCCGGACAAGCTCAACGTCAACGGCGGCGCGATCGCGCTCGGCCACCCGCTCGGCGCTTCGGGCACCAAGCTGATGTCGACGCTGCTCAATGCGCTCAAGGCGCGCGGGGGCAAGTATGGCCTGCAGACGATGTGCGAAGGCGGCGGTGTCGCCAACGTGACGATTGTCGAGATGATGTGATCCTCCCCTCCCGCCTGCGGGAGGGGCCGGGGGAGGGCATGTTGGCCAAGTACCGAACATGC
>NZ_LJHZ01000047.1:0-1080 GCF_001296055.1 Novosphingobium sp. AAP93 | reverse complement strand
GATGAAAGCCGCGAGCAGACCCGCGCGATCCATGCCGCGCAGCGCCGCCGCCAGACGCTGGCCGGGCTGCTGGCGAGCGAGGACCGTCAGGCCACTTTGGCGCTGCACAGGAACGCCCAGACACTGCTCGAACCGGTGCGCGTGGTGAACCCGTTCGCGGATGATCTGACGTTCCTCGACGACAAGACCCGCACCCGGCGCGATCATATGAAATACCTCACGCTGATCCAGGCGATCGCGCTCCTGCACCAGCATCAGCGCAAGATCCACGAGGTGCATCACCGGGGCAGGCCGGTGCGCTATATCGAGGTCGTCCAATCCGACATCCAGCTTGCCAACCGGCTCGCCCACGAGGTGCTGGGCCGCACGCTCGACGAGCTGCCGCCGCAGACCCGCAGGCTTCTGGGCATGGTGCATGACTGGGCCGTGGCGGAGTGCGCGCGGCTCCACATCAGACGCTCCGAACTGCGGTTTACGCGCCGCCAGCTCAGGGCGGCCACCGGGTGGGGTGACACGCAGCTCAAGGTCCATCTGGGGCGTCTGGCCGAGCTTGAATATCTGCTCGTGCATCGCGGTGCACCCGGCCCGTCGGGGGGCGTCGGCTCGTTCCATTACGAGCTGCTGTATGATGGCGGCGGGGAGGCGGATGCGCCGTTCCTGATGGGCCTGAGCGGAGCTTCGTATCGTGAGGCGGCTCGGGCGGAAGACACCTTGAATTACGACCCGGTTCGGTCGGGGTCCGGGGCGGTTCGGTCGCCCTCCGGTCGGGCCTTGGTCGGTGCCTGGTCGGGCACTGGTCGGGGCGGAGAAAAGGCGGCTGAGAGGGAGATATCCGCCGCTCCTCGCGCCCCTGAAACGCCGCCTTCGGAAACGCACGTCCTGGAGAAAAATGGCACGGTCCTGTCCTACCCGCAGCCGCCTGTTCGCACCCCCTCAGCCGCCGTGATCTGACATGCCGAGGAAGCGCGGGGCTGGCACGAAAAAGGGCCGCACACCGCACAAGGGGCTTTATCATCCGCCTGCTCTTGCGGTGGGCGGTCATGATCCGGACAGCATCTGGAATCACATGGAGCGCTTTGC
>NZ_LJHZ01000046.1:0-35133 GCF_001296055.1 Novosphingobium sp. AAP93 | reverse complement strand
CGAGCGAAGTCGAGACACCAAATGCGGCGTGCGGTGTCTCGACTTCGCTCGACACGAACGGAATGCAGGGTTTGGTCACCTGCCCTCAGATGTCTTCGGCAAGGCGGGTGTAGAGCTGGGGGCGGCGATCGCGGAAGAAGCCCATGCCGGCGCGGTGGCGCGCGGCTTCGGCAAGGTCGAGCGTCGAGATCAGCACGCCGGTTTCCTCGGCGCCGAATTCATTGCGGAAATCGCCCCATTGGTCGGCAATGAAGCTGTGGCCATAGAAGTTCTGGGGCGGCGTGCCTTGTACGGATTCGCTGCCGATGCGGTTGGCCGCGACGACGGGCATGCAGTTGGACACGGCATGACCCACCATCGCGCGGCGCCAGACGCGGCTGGTATCGAGATTCGGATCGTAGGGCTCGCTGCCGATGGCGGTGGGGTAGAACAGCACTTCGGCGCCCATCAGCGCCATCGCGCGCGCGCATTCGGGGTACCACTGATCCCAGCACACGCCGACGCCGATGCGGGTGCCGAACACATCCCACACCTTGAACCCGGTGTTGCCGGGGCGGAAATAGTACTTCTCCTCATAGCCCGGGCCGTCCGGGATATGGCTCTTGCGATAGGTGCCCATGATCTCCCCGTCCGGGCCGATCATCGCGAGCGTGTTGTAGTATTGGTGCCCCTCGCGCTCGAAGAAGCTGGTGGGGATGGCAATGCCCAGGCCCTTCGCGAGCGCCTGCATGGCCTTGACCGAGGGGTCTTCGGCCAGCGGGTATGCGAGGGCGAACAGGGCCTCGTCCTCGACCGTGCAGAAATAGGGACCGGCGAAAAGCTCGGGCGGGAGGACAACCTGTGCGCCGTTGGCCGCCGCATCCTCGACCAGGCCGGAGACGGCGGCGATGTTGGTCTGCGTATCGGGCGCATTGAGGGCGAGCTGGAGAGCGGCGACGGTGAGCTGGGTCATGGGCGGGGACTTGGGGGGACTTTGCCGGAATGTCAAAGGATGGCGACTGACCGCAACCACCCCCAAACCCCCTCCTATGAAGAGGAGGGGGCCTTTCCTGATCAGGGGCGCTTGGCGAAGAGCAGCGTCATGCGGTCGCTTTCGCCGATGGCTTCGTACTTGGCGCGGTCCTTGTCCTTGAGGGTGAGGACGGGCGGCAGCGTCCACACGCCGTCGGGCCAGTCGGCGCTGTCCTTGGGATTGGCGTTGATCTCGCTTTTGGCGACGAGCTTGAAGCCGTGCGCTTCGATCAGGGCGATGACGTCGGCCTCGCGCATGTAGCCCATGGTGCCGAGCGTGTAGGAAGCGGGGGCATCGGGCTTGGCGCGGTGCTCCTCGATGCCGAGCAGGCCATCGGGCTTGAGCAGGCTGCGGATCGCGGCGAGATCGTTGTAGAGGTAGTTGTCCGGCCACATGTTGTGGACCTCGCGCATGATCATCACGCGGTCGACGGTGCCCTTGCGCTCGGCCGGGACGGCATCGAGCGTGAAGGCGGGGATGCGCGCCGCAGGCACGCCGGTCCAGCCGGCGGCCTTGCCGGGGAAGAACCCGGGGAAGTTGGCGAGGCGCGTCCGGGTATCGCCGGTGGCCGTGGCGAGGCCGGCGGTGATGCCGATATACTGGCCCTTGTCACCGAGATAGGGGACGAGGATACGCGTGTACCAGCCGCTCGAGGGCATGTAGTCCGCAACGGTCATGCCCGGCTTGATGCGGAAGAAGGCGAGCGTTTCAGCGGGGTGGCGGAAGGCGTCGCGGACGCGGTCACTGTCGCGGCGGGGATCGGCGAGGACCTTGGCCATTTCGGGATCGGCAGTGGCGACGGCGGGGGCTTCCGGCGCGGCATGGAGCGCAGCGGGCACTGCAGCAGCTGCGGCAAGCATGAGGGCGGGGAGCAGGGCGGCTTTGCGCATTTGGGTAACTCCGGAGGCGATTCGGGCGAAGTGGCAACCTAAGCGGGCAGGAGGCGATGACAACCGGGTCGTTCGTTCCTATCTGACGCGGTAACCGACTGACAGCAAGGAACGAGTGAATGGCGCAGGCAATCATGGCGGGCGGGTGCTTCTGGTGCACCGAGGCGGTGTTTCGCGATGTGGTGGGCGTGATCGATGTCGAGAGCGGCTATATCGGCGGGACGAGCCCGAACCCGACCTACAAGCAGGTGTGCAGCGGGACGACGGGTCATGCGGAGGCGATCCGGGTGACTTATGATCCCGAGCTGCTCTCGCTCGATGATCTGCTCGACATCCACTTCGCGACGCACGATCCGACGACGCTGAACCGGCAGGGCAACGATGTCGGCACGCAGTACCGTTCGGCGCTGTTCCCGGTGGACGACGAGCAGCGCGCGGCGATGGACGCGGCGATTGCGCGGGCCGCCGCGGCCAATCCGAAGCCGGTGGTGACGACGATTGAAGGCCCGGCGGAATGGTGGCCGGCGGAGGACTACCATCAGGAGTATTGGCAGGGCGAAGGCCAGCGTAATCCCTACTGCCTCGCCGTGATCCCGCCCAAGCTGCAGAAGCTGCGCAAGAGCTTTGCGGCGAAGGTGAAGGCGTAAGGCCTACTTCCCCCACATCGCCGCGAAAAAGCCGTCGATTCCGCCATGCTCCGCCAGCATGCCGGGGTCGCTGCGGAACCAGCCATCGGGCGTGGACGTGAGGCCGGCGGGAAGCTGATCGGCGGTGATGGGGACAGGGCCGAGCGCCTTGACCCACGCCGCCTGCGCCTCCCCTTCCCCCGGCTCCAGCGAGCAGACCGCGTAGACGAGGCGACCATCGGCGCGGATGGCGCCCGAGGCGCGTTCGAGGAGGGCGCGCTGGAGGTCTTCGAGGCCGGTCTGGTCGATCAGGCGGTGGAGCACGTCCGGGTGGCGGCGGCAGGTGCCGGTGGCGCTGCAGGGCGCGTCGATCAGGACGGCGTCGTAAAGTTCGCTCGGTCGCCACTGCATGGCGTCGGCGGCGATCACTTCGACCGACAGGCCGACGCGGGCGACGTTTTCCTTGAGGCGTTCAAGGCGGCGCGCGGACTTGTCGAGCGCGGTGACGTGCCAGCCGGCGGCGGCGAGCTGCATCGTCTTGCCGCCGGGCGCGGCGCAGAGATCGAGGACGCGGCGGCCCTCGCCGGGGCCGAGCAGGCGCGCAGGCACCGAGGCGGCGAGGTCCTGCACCCACCACGCGCCCTCGGCGAAGCCTTCGAGCTGTTCGATGGCGCCGGAGCGCGCGAGGCGGACGTGGCCGGGGGCGAGCGAGGTGCCGCCGAGACGTTCGGCCCATTCATCGGTACGGGCCGGATCGCGCAAGCTGAGATCGAGCGGCGGCGGGACGGCGAGACCCTTGGCGATGGCTTCGACGCGGTCGGGCCAGGCCGTGCTCCAGCGTTCGAGCGTAGCGGCAGGGAGTGCGGGACTTTCGGGCAGGCCCCCCTCGTCATTGGCGCCCTTCAGCACGGCAGAGAAGACGCCGTGCGCAAGGCGGCGCGGCCCCCCAATCAGGAGCGGCAGCCCGGTGGCGATCACCGCATGCGGCGGCAGGCCAAGGCGGAGGGCTTGCGCGAGCATCAGGCGCAGGACGCTGCGGGCCTTGGCGTCCTTGGGGAGAATCTGGCGGGTGGCGCCATCGATCAGGCGGTCGAGATCGGGGAGCCAGCGCAAGGCCTCCTGCGCGATGGCAAGCGCGAGGGCGCGGTCATCGCCGCGCTCGATCGCGCGCAGCACCGGCGGCGCGGCCTGATCGAGCGGATCGCCCCGGCGCAGCACCGCATCGAGCAGGCGCAGCGCGGCACGGCGGGCGGGAACGCCCGGGAGTTCATCGGTTTGGGGAGAAGGACGAGCCATTGGTGAGCCTATCGCGCGCGGTGCCCCCTTTGGCAATTGCGCAATGCGGCGCGGCGATGCAGGGAAGTGATATGGATAAGGAAACGCCTCGCGCCACCAAACGGCCCGGCAGCTTCACCCGGCCCGATCACTGGTCCACCGCGCCCGCGCCGGAGCCGCGCGAGGCCGAGAAGCGCGACGATCCCGACGGCCTTGATCCCACGCGCTTTGGCGACTGGGAGCGGAACGGAATCGCGATCGATTTCTGAGGTCGGTGGCTAGCGCGGCAGCGCGGCCAGCGGCGGCAAGGGGTGCCAGCCCCATGGGTTGAGCGCGAAACCGGTGACGCCCGCGCGCACCAGCGACCAGCGCAAGGGGCGGGCAATCGGGATATAGGGATTGGCCGAGGTAATCTCGGCCTCCGCTTCGCCGAGGAGCCGCGCGCGTTCGCGCATATCGGCGGTGCGGCGGGCCTGCTCGAGCAGTTGGTCGCCAGCCATGTTGCAGGCGGGCTTGTGGACCGAGCAGGCGAGCTGGTTGAGGAACCACGAGGCGCGGCCGTAGCGCGCGGTCGCGTCGATCAGACGCAGGTCCGCCGGTTTGTCTTCCGCCACTTGCACGGTGACGATGCCGATGGCCTTGAAATCTGACGCGATGAGATCGATCACCCGGCGCGTGCCCGGCCCGTTTGGCGCGGCGATGCGCAGCAGGGGCGCGGACTTGCCGCTGGCCATCCAGCGCGTGACCCGCTCGGCGGCGAGCGCGCGGCGTTGCTCGAGCGCGACGCCGACCCAGCGCTCGCCGACCGTGCCGGCATCGCCTTCAACCCCGGCGGAGACAATGCGCGTGGTGGGTTGCCAACCGGCGATGTTGAACGCGGCGATGATCGCATCGCGGTCGATGGCGAGGGCCAGGGCCTCACGATTGGGGGCCTCCGCGAGGAAACCGTCATCGCGCTCGACCAGCAGGCCGAACATGCCAATGACCGGATCAAGCTGGACATTGCCCCGCGCGAGGCCGGTCTGCTGCGTGAGCGGAATCGAATCGATGCGTCCGCCGAGCACCAGATCCGCCGCGCCTTCGTTGAAGCGGTCGACCGCCTTTGTCGCCGGCAGGAAATCGACAACGAGGCTGCGCGCGCGGCTGGAGAAGCCCTCTTCGGGCACGAGGCCGCGCTTCTCCGGCGGGATCAGCGAGAGTTCCACACCATTGCCGCGCCGGGCAAGACCCATGGGCCCGGAGCCGCGCCGGGCATAGGGCATTCCGAGTTCGGGCTGGGCGAGCAGGGTGAGCAGATCGGGTACGGGGGCGACGAGATCGATCTCGATCACCCGGTCCGCCATGACGCGGACCTGCTCGATGGCGGCGAGATCGAGCCCGAGCGCGGTGCCCTTGAGCTGCGCGATGGCCCTGCGCAGCGCGGTGGCGGCGGTCTCGGCAGTGATGCGCGAGCCGCCGGGCCAGGTGCCGTCGCGCAGGCGGAAGATGTAGCTCTGCCCGTCGTCGGTGATGATCCAGCGGTCGGCGATGGCCGGGACGATATGGCCTTCAGCATCGAAGCTGACGAGACCTTCGACCGTCGCGCCGCGCAAGGTGCGGGCAGCAGGCGAAAGGCGCAAGCTGCTGGTATCAAGCGCGCTGCGATCACCGATGAGCGCAATCGGCAGCGGCCCTTCGCTGCGCCGTCCGCAGGCCGAGACGCCAAGCACCAGCGCGCCGAGCCCGGCGAGGGCCAGGGCGGCAGCCACGGAGAGGCGGAAACCACGCACCATTGTTTGTGGTGCTAGCACAGGGGACCGCGTGGGTCAGCGCCGGAAGGGCGGCATGCCCCCGGGAATCATCAGAATTCTTTCTAGATCTTGCGGATGCGCGCCGGATCGATCGTGGCGATCACGGGCTTGACGAAGCGCGGCGTGGAATCAGGCTGGATCGCGATCGGCTCCCGCGCGAGCTTGGGATCGATCTCCTCGAGGAAGGCGATGCCGAAACGGTTTTCCTGAATCCAGGCAACGACGCCTTCGACCCAGCCGATATTGCGCAGATTGATTTCGAGCTTGGCGCCGCGGGTAACCTTGACGTGGCCTTCGGCCATCATGCCGCCGCCCGAAAGGTTGCGAACCTTGACGCGGTGCTCGTCGCCCGCCCCGGCGAGACGCACGTCCGCCATGAGAAACAGGCTGTCTCGCCCTACATGCCGATGATCGAGTTCAGTCACGCCCGGATTCCGTCTCATCTGCCAAAGGAGGCCTCCACGTCCGGGACGATGAGCCGCCCGGACGCCACGAAGAAAGTCGCAGAACTTTCTCGCGGATTGCTAAGCGAGGGTGGCTAACGGAACCTTAATTCGGCGCGGCGTTAAGGTACATTTGCTTAGGCTGTACCGGAGCGGGACAGTCTGGCGCCGACATGTTTCCGCGCGCCGAATGTCACATATCGCGGGAGATTTTCTCACGCCGCTCGTGGGCTTCCTGCGCTTCGACGGTCATGGTGGCGATGGGACGGGCGATCAGACGGCCGAGCCCGATCGGTTCACCCGTGACTTCGCAGTAACCATATTCGCCTTCATCGATCCGGCGCATCGCGGCATCGATCTTGGCGATCAGCTTGCGCTGGCGATCACGCGTGCGCAGCTCGATGCCCCATTCGGTCTCGCTCGAAGCGCGGTCGTTGAGGTCAGGCTCACGGATCGGGCCATCCTGCAGCGCGGAGAGCGTGCCGGCCGAGGCGGAGAGGATCGACTTCTTCCATTCGAGCAGCAGGCGGCGGAAATAGTCCTGCTGCGCCTCGCCCATGTAGGGTTCGTCATCGGACGGGAGATAATCGCTGGGCATGGCCCGGCGCGCCTTGGCCAGAACGTCGATTTCGTCACCCAACACACCAGCCATTACGGCCCTCCAAGCACGTGCTTTTGCGACCATCGGCCGCCGTGACGTCCGCAACTGGAACGCCCGCGGCTCCCGGTTGGCGGGCCTATAGGCAAGTCACGGAAACCGTACAAGGTTTTCCTCCGGAGCCCGGCGAAGTTGTACCCAGCCCCCTTACCTAGGCTCTTTTTTTCGGCGTTAACCAATTGTTGACCAAGATTGTTGACTTTGTCCTTGCCCGGCCAAGCTGGAATTGCGGCACGGGGGGACAGGGGAATGGTTATGGCTCAGACGTGGATCAAGCTGGTTTCCGAGACCGAAGCATCCGAAGGCGCGATGGACTGCGCTGCCACCGACTCGCTCGTCGCGACCTGCCTTGCTGCCGCAGCAGCCGGCGACATGGACGCGCTGTTCGACCTTGGCGTCGCCTTCTCGACCGGCAGCCACGGCGCGCCCTGCGATCTGATCGAGGCGCACAAGTGGTTCAACCTCGCCGCCGTGGGCGGCCACGAGGAAGCCGCGACCTGCCGCGCCGAAGTGTCGGACGACATGACCGCGCGCGAAATCGCCGAAGCCCAGCGCCGCGCGCGCGAATGGCTGCGGATGATGCGGAGCGACAGCCAGGCGGCTTGAGAGTTCGCGGAATTTACCCCTCCGTCAGCCCTGCGGGCTGTCACCTCCCCATTTGTGCCTTCGGCAAAAATGGAGAGGATCTGAGAGATTTCAGCCCTTCCTGAACGGCGTGCGTTCACCCAGCCACAGCTGTTCCTGCGCGACACCTTGCCGCTCGCGTTCGAGGAAATCGGCGACAGCGCTGCGAAAATTGGGGTCGGTGATGTGGTGCGCCGACCATGTCGGCACCGGCTTGTAGCCGCGCGCCAGCTTGTGCTGGCCCTGGGCGCCTGCTTCGACGCGCTTCAGCCCTAGTGCGATGGCCGCATCGATGGCCTGATAGTAACACAGTTCGAAGTGCAGGAAGGGCTTGTCGACGACCGCCCCCCAGTAGCGTCCGTAGATCGCTTCCGATCCGATGAAGTTGAGCGCGCCGGCGATGGGGCGTTCGCCAAGGAAGGCCACGACCAGCAGGATGCGGTCTGCCATGCGCTCGCCCATCAGGGTGAAGGCCTCGCGCGTCAGATAGGGTCGGCCCCATTTGCGCGCGCCGGTATCCTGATAGAACTGCCAGAACGCGTCCCAGTGTTCGGGGTGAATGGCATCGCCGGTGAGTTGCCGAATTTTGACCCCGTCCTGCGCCTTGGCCCGCTCCTTGCGCAGGTTCTTGCGCTTCTCGGAGGACAGTGCGGCAAGGAAATCATCGAAGCTGGCGTAGCCGTCGTTGTCCCAGTGGAATTGGGTATCGGTGCGCAGCAGCCAGCCGGCTTCCTGAAACACCGGCAGCTGAGCGGGCTCGATGAAGGTGGCGTGGGCGGAGGAGAGCGAGTTCTGCTCGCAAATCTGTTCGGCGACGCGCAGCAGGGGGACGCCGAGTGCAGGATGCTCGCCCGTCAGCAGGCGCGGACCTGTAGCGGGGGTGAAGGGCACACTGATCTGGAGCTTGGGGTAGTATTGCCCGCCCGCGCGGTGCCAGGCATCGGCCCAGCTGTGATCGAACACGTACTCGCCCTGGCTGTGGCCCTTGAGATAGGCGGGGAGCGCGGCGGCGGCGACACCGGCGGCATCCTCGATCACCAGGGGCAAGGGCGACCAGCCGCTGCGCCCGCCGACGCTGCCCGATTCCTCGAGCAGGGTCAGGAAAGCGTGGCTGGTGAAGGGATTTCCTGTGCCCGCCAGCGCGTCCCACTCGGCGGCGGGAATCTCGCCGACAGCGTGGTGGACGCGCGCGGTGATGCTCACGAGCGGACGGCTCTCGTGATCCCCGCCCCCTCGGCAATCGGGCCATCACCATGCTTGAGCGCGCGGTCCATGAGGTCGGGCGAATTGACCGTCCATGTCAGCACCGGGAAGCCCCGCTTGCGCTGCGAACCGGCGAATCGGCTGGGCATGTCGGTGATGTCGTAGGCGAGGAAATCGGGCTTTGCCTGCCACAGTGCGATGTGACGGCGGGTGCGCGCGAAGAGCGTGCGGCTGCCTTCCTCCATCATCACGAGGCCGCGCACGATATGGCTGGAATGGCGGGCGAACCAGCGAGAAACGCGCGGATCGAAGCTCATTACCGCGACCGGGCCGCGATAGCCTTCGAGCATGCGGCGCACGGCGAGGCAGATCGCGGGGATGCGGGTGGAGGGGCGCGTCTTTACCTCGATCAGCAAGGGCACACGGCCGGCGACGAGATCGAGCAGCTGGCGCAAGCTGGGGATCGTGTCCTCATCATTGCCGATGATCTTGATCTGCCCGAGCTTTGCGGCGCTGCGTTCGATGACGAGGCCGGTTTCGGCGGTCAGGCGGTCGAGCTCCCAATCGTGGAAGACCATGGCCTGACCGTCGCTGCTCCGCTGGACATCGCATTCGATGCCGTAGCCCGCCTCGATCGCGGCGGCGAAGGCCGATAGCGCGTTCTCCGGCAGACCGGGGCCATGGAGGCCGCGGTGCGCATAGGTCACGCCCTTGAGCCAAGCCACCTTCTCCGCCTGCGGGGGCGGCGCCAGCAGGCGATCAAGCAGAATGGAGAGCAAATACAGCATCGATTTCCACTGCGCAGCCAAGGGGAAGAACCGGCACGCCAACCGCGCTGCGGCTGTGCTTGCCCGCCTCGCCAAACACCGCGACCATCAGTTCGGAGGCGCCGTTGGCGACCTTGGGCTGGTCGGTGAAATCGGGAGTCGACGAAATGAAGGCGCCGAGCTTCACGACACGCGCGATCCGGTCGAGCGAACCAAGCGCGGCCTGCGCCTGCGCGAGGAGCATCAGCCCGCAGCCGCGCGCGGCGATCACGCCTTCCTCGAGGGTGACATTCTCGCCCAGCCGGCCCTTGACCAGTTCGCCATCGACGAACGAGACCTGCCCCGAGACATAGAGGAAGCCGCCGGCCTCAACCGTTGGGACATAGGCGGCGACGGGCGCGGCGGGCGTGGGCAGCGTGATACCAAGTTCGGCAAGTCTCGCAGCGGTGTCACTCATCGTCGTTCACTCCGGTAATGCGGTCCATAAGCCAGGGCAGCGCATGCTCCCACTGGTCGATACGGGCATGGGCGTGGCCCTTGACATGGGCACAATCGATATGGCGCGCGATCATTGGTTCGCCGCAGAGATGGAGGCGGCTGACATGCGGTGCGATCTCCATGACCGAACCGTGGTGCTGCGGCAGATCATCGATGAACACCGCGCGGCTGGGCTGATATTCGTCAAGGATGGCCTTGAGCGCAGGCCCCTTCGGCCCCTGGTTGGTGAAGACACGCGCCGTGATGCCGACGTTCTGTAACTGGCGCGCGCGCGCTTCGCGGCGTTCGTCGTTCAGGTTCGTCAGGATCACCACGTCCGCGTGTTCTGCCAGTGCATTGATGCCCTCGACCGCGCCGGCGATGGCAGGCTGGCGGTGCATTTCGGTATCGAAGAACAGGCCGAGCAGGCGCCAGATTTCTGCCGGTGGGACCGCATCGCCTGTGCCGGCATAGCGCATGGCCTTGCCGAAATCGCTGTTTTCCATGATGAAATCGATGCCGTGCTGTTCGCCCAGCCAATCCTTGTAGGGCGCCACCATGTGAAGCAGCACTTCATCGCAATCGCTGATCACCAGCGGTTTCGTCATCACAGTCTCTCCCGGGTGGCTGCGAGCGCTGCCGGGGAAAGCCCGAGCGCTTCTGCCGCCGCAATCAGATCCGCCTCATGCCCGCAGAGGAACTCGAGCACCGCGCCCTGCACCGCCGGGTCGCCAAGACCACTGCGCAGTTCATCCGGGGTGAGCCCGGTCAGCGCAAGGAACCGCTCGGCTCGGTCGCCATCAGCGAGCACCCAGCCGAGCGCCTGCAGCGCGGTGGCGGCAGGATCGGGCATGGGGGCGACTTCGCGGGCGATTGTCAGGGCCTTCCGGGGCGATTAGGCAAGAGTGCGGGGCGGCATGAGGATATCGGGGCTCAGTGGCAAAAAGAATACTGGTTGTCGAGGACAACGACCTCAACCGCAAGCTGTTCTGCGATGTGCTCAAGGCGGGCGGCTTCGCGGTTGAACCGCTCGCAGACGGACGCGATGTGCTTGTTCGCGCACGGGAATTCGTTCCCAACCTGATCATCATGGATATCCAGTTGCCCAATATCTCGGGCCTCGAACTGATCGAAGCCCTCAAGGGCGATCCTGCCTTGCGCGCGATCCCGGTGCTGGCGGTGACTGCCTATGCCGGCAAGGGTGACGAGGAACGCATCCGCGAGGCGGGGGCGGAGGGGTACCTCGCCAAGCCGGTCTCGATCGGGCCGTTCATGATGGCAGTAAAGGCGCTGGTGTGAGGAACAACCATCGATCTTCGTCGGCGCTTAAATCTCGCACGATTTGAAGCCTCAGATCACATGCTCGCCTCAATACAATCTCCCAGCCTTTTTGCCTCCCACAGATTCGTGTTGCTTGTATCCTTACGCAGACGCCATTCAATCTCCGCTTCTTGAGCAGCGCGACAAAGCTGTGCCTTTGTTGCCCCTGATGCCTCCATCGCGTCATACCTCGCAGATGCATCTTCTGCTTTTCGATCGCAGGCTGATAATCCTAACGCCAATGTACTGAGGAAATAAATCCGAAGGAGTTGCCGCATACTTTACCCCCGCGCCACCAGATACTCGCCGATGAACACCACCACGGTCAGCGTCAGCCCCGCCATGAACAGGCGGTAGGCAAAGCCGAGGTAGCGGTACTTCTTGTGCTGCAGGACCTGCCCGTTCTGGTACATGTCATGCAGCATCAGGCGGAAAGTGCCCTCGTCCGACTTGAGATCGGCCAGCACGCTTTGCGTCCATTCCTCCTCGTCCATTGCGGTGAAAGTACCGAAGAACAGCTTGTTGAGCCGCGCGCTTGGCCCCGGCCTGCCGATCGAGGGCAGGACAGCGAAGACCGCGCACATCGCTGAGGCAAAGGCGAAGGTGGCCAGCACAAGCAGCGAGGCGGGCAAGTGGCCGTTCTTTGCCTGCCCCATCGTGATCGTGAACACCACGAAAGTCGCGCCCATCAGGATGGACGCCTTGGAATCGGCCATCTGGCTGAGCGTGAGGTTCATCGCCTGCACGGTGCGGACGAGGTGGATCGCGTGGTTCGAATAACCCGAGGGCGAGAGCGGCGACGGCGTCGCCTTCGGCGGCTCGGCGGGGGGTGTCGGTTCGGCCAAGGGCGCTCTCCCAAGCTCGCGCTGCCCGCATGGGCGAGATAACCGGGGATGCCACAGCGCCGCAGCGCTTGACAAGCGGTGCGGTTGGCCGCTTTTCAGCCTTATTCTTGGGGCAAGGGCGCCTCAAAGCCGGAGAACAGACTGATGGATCGCGCCGCCACCGCCGCCCGCATTGCCGAAGTGATCGAGCCGTTCAACAAGAACGACGTTGCGATCGACGAGACGACCTCGTTCGCCGGGGATCTGGAGTGGGACAGCCTCACGGTCATGGATTTCGTGGCTGCCATCGAGGATGAATTCGACATTATCATCAGCATGAACCAGCAGGCCGAGATCGAGACCTACGGCCAGCTGATCGATGCCGTGACCAAGCTGCAGGGCTGAAACACATGAACGACATGACCCCGCCTCAGGCCGCACCGGCGGACCTCTTTTCCAAGTTCGACGCGATGATCGAGACGCGCCGTTCGCTGCTGGCGACGGGCGTGACCGATCCGTTCAGCCTCGTGATGGAAAAGGTGCTCTCGCCTACCACCGCGATCTGCAACGGGCGCGAGACGATCCTGCTCGGCACCTACAACTATATGGGCATGACCTTCGACCCCGACGTGATCGCGGCGGGCAAGCAGGCGCTCGACGACTACGGCAGCGGCACCACCGGAAGCCGAGTGCTCAACGGCACTTACGCGGGCCACCGCGCGGTGGAAGAGGCGCTCAAGGAATTCTACGCCATGGATCATGCCATGGTGTTCTCGACCGGATACCAGGCCAACCTCGGCATCATCAGCACGATCGCGGGCAAGGGCGATTACATCGTGCTCGATATCGACAGCCACGCCTCGATCTGGGACGGCTGCAAGATGGGCGACGCCGAAGTCGTGCCGTTCAAGCACAACGATATCGAGGCGATGGAAAAGCGCCTGCGCCGCATTCCCGAAGGCGCGGGCAAGCTGGTCGTGCTCGAAGGCGTCTATTCGATGCTGGGTGATATCGCGCCATTGAAGGAGATGATCCGCATCGCCAAGGCGCATGGCGCGATGGTGCTGGTCGACGAAGCGCATTCGATGGGCTTCATCGGGCCCAACGGTCGCGGCGTGGCCGAGGACCAGGGCGTGCTGGACGATGTCGACTTCGTGATCGGCACCTTCTCCAAGTCGGTCGGCACGGTCGGCGGCTTCTGCGTTTCGAACCACCCGAAGTTCGAGATCATGCGCCTCGTCTGCCGCCCCTATGTGTTCACCGCGAGCCTGCCGCCGAGCGTGGTGGCGACGGCGGCCACCTCGATCCGCAAGCTGATGCACGCCGGGAACAAGCGCGCGCACTTGTGGGAGAATTCGCGCACACTGCATGGCGCGCTGACCGGCCTCGGCTTCAAACTGGGCACTGATGAGCCGCAGAGCGCGATCATCGCGGTGATCATGCCCGATCTGGAGCGCGGTGCGATGATGTGGGAAGCGCTGCTGCGCGAGGGGCTCTATGTGAACCTCGCCCGTCCGCCCGCGACCCCGGCGGGGATGACCTTGCTGCGGTGCTCGCTGTGCGCCGAGCATTCGGCCGAACAGGTTCAGGTGATCGCCGGGATTTTCGAGCGCGCCGGCAAGGCGGTGGGAATCATCTGATGAAGCGGGGGTTCGCGGCGGCGCTATTGCTGTGGTCTGCCCCGACATTCGCGCAGACGGCCTCGCCGCCGGTGAGCGTTGCACCGCCCGGTGATGGGATGCTCGAGCGCCCGTGCCCGAAGCAGCAAGGTCTTTCGTACAGCCATCCCTATGTCCGGCAATATGACTGGGCGTGGGAATGCAAGTATGTCGAAGCGGACAAGCAGCTCGCAGCCCCGCCGCGCGTGGTGTTCATCGGCGATTCGATCACCGAGAACTGGGTTGCGCTGGCCCCCGCCCTCTTTGCCGGGGGCGCGGTAGGACGAGGGATCAGCGGGCAGACGAGCCCGCAGGTGCTTGTGCGGTTCTATCAGGACGTCGTCCGCCTGCGCCCGCGTGTGGTGCACATCATGATCGGCACCAATGACCTTGCCGGGAACACCGGGCCGAACAGCGCCGAGATGTACCAGAACCACGTGATGGCGATGGTCGACATTGCGCGCGCAAATGGCATCGGCGTGGTGCTGGGCAGCATCCTGCCGGCCGCGAAGTTCCCGTGGAAACCCGCGCTCAGCCCGGCGCGCCAGGTCGTGGCGCTCAATGCGTGGCTGCGCGAACTCGCCCGGGTGCGCGGGCTGGTCTATGCCGATTATCACGGCGCGCTGGCGAACGCGGAAGGGGGACTGAACCCCGACGTGGCGCCCGATGGCATTCACCCGAACGCCAAGGGCTATGCGATCATGGAGCCGATCACCCGCGCCGCGATTGCCGAGGCGGAGAAGCCGGGCCAGATCCGCCAGGCGGCGCGCTGATCACCCCTCGACCAGCATCAAAGCATCGAGCGCGACGACGCCCTGCCCCTTGGGATGCAGGATCACCGGATTGAGATCGACTTCGCGGATCGAGGGTTCGGCACGCAGCACGCGGCCAAGCGTGACGATGAGCTGAGCGAGAGCGGGCACATCGAGCGCAGGCGCGCCGCGATAACCCGCCAGGATTGCTTCGCTTTTCAGCTGCATCAGTTCGGCTTCGACCGCTTCGGCCGTCATGTCCGCCGCGAGCAGGCGCACGTCACCGAGGATTTCCGCCGTGACGCCGCCGAAGCCCGCCAGCAGGACCGGCCCCCATTCGGGATCGTTCTTGGCGCCGACGATCATTTCCACCCCGCGCGCGCCCATTGCCTCGATCAACACGCCGTCGAGCGTGATTGCGTCGGAATAGGCCGCGACGCTGGCGTGCATCCTGCCCCATGCCGCACGGACGGCAGCGCCATCGGCGAGGTTCAGGATCACCCCGCCTGCGTCGCTCTTGTGACTGAGCGCGGCAGCCTGCGCCTTCATCGCAACCGGGTAGCCGAGCGCGTCGGCAGCGGCGACAGCGTCGTCTACGCTCGCCGCGAACGTGCCCGAAGGGAAAGGAATGCCAAGCGGGCCGAGCAGCGCCTTGGCCTGATACTCCGGAACGACTCCGAAGTGATCAGCAAGGCCGGGGACCGCCAGCGGCGATTCGGTGTTGGCGCTCGTATCGCGGGCAGACCACTGCGTCAGCCGCGTGATCGCCCGCAGCGCCCGTTCGGTGGTCGGGAACCACGGCACCCCGGCAGCGCGCAGCTGGGCGATGTAGTCGGCAGGAACGATGGCGCCTTCGTCTAGCCCGGCGAAGATCAGCGGCTTGGTGAGCGGCTTGGCCGTCGCGGCGGCGAGGATCGGCGGGAACTTGATGGCGCACGTGACCGGTTCGGCCTGGATGATCCCCGCGAGCACGGTGCCGACGCGCGGATCATCAAGCAGTGCATCGAGGCAGCGGGTGTAGATCGCAGGCTCCGAAAGGCCCTGCGCGGTGATGTCGAGCGGATTGCTGACCGGCACGAAGGGCGGCAGCGCGGCGCGCAAGGCGGGCGAATCCGCATCATGAAGCGGTGCGAGCGGCAGACCCAGCGTTTCCGCCAGATCAAGCGTGAGCGCCTTGAACGCGCCCGATTCGCCCAGCACCGCCGTGCGCCCCGAAGGTAGCGCCGGGCAGCGCAGCGCGATCTCGGCGATGTCGCCCAGCTCTTCCAAGGTTTCGGCCATGATCACCCCGGCGCGGGTGACCTTCGCCCGCATGAGCGCATAGTCGCCCGCCATCGCGCCCGTATGGGTCGCCGCGGATTCGCGCGCGGCGCTGGAGGTGCCGGGGTGGAGCAGGACGATCGGCTTCCCCGCAGCAGCTGCACGCGCCGCGGCGGCGAGGAAACGCGCGGGCTTGCGGAACTGCTCGACGATCATCGCGATGACATGAGTATCGGGCTGGTCGATCAACCACTCGATGTAGTCTTCGACGCCGCTCGCCGCCTCGTTGCCGGTCGAGACCGAGTATGACACGCCGCATGTCCGGGCGAGGAGCACGGTACCGAGCACTGCCGCCATGGCGCCGGACTGCGAGACCACACCGATGGCGCGCCCGCCCGCGGGCGGCCGAGCGTCCGTCTCGACGAAGGTCAGCGGGATGCGGTCGACATAGTTGACGAGGCCAAGGCAATTGGGACCCTCGAGAACCATCTCGGCCTCTTGCGCGATGCGGGCGATCTCGCGCTGTTCGGCGAGACCCTCCGCCCCACCCTCGGCAAACCCGGCGGCAAAGATGACCACCCCGCCGACCTTTCGCGCGGCGAGCGCCTTCACCGCATCGAGCACACCGCTGCGCGGGATGGCGAGGACGGCAGCGTCTACGCCATCAGGCAGCGCCTCGATCCCCGGCAGGCACGCCCGCCCGCCGAGGCTCTCGCGCTTGGGGTTGATCGGATAGATCTCGCCAGCAAAGCCGTTGGCATCGAGGTTGGAGAGCAACGTGGTACCGAGCGCACCCGGCTTGTCCGAAGCGCCGACCACCGCGACCGAACGCGGCCGCAGGAGCCGCTCGAGCGCCGGGAGGACAGGGGCGGACTGGGCAGAATCGGACACGAGGCTCTCCGGATTAGGTTATGCAACATAACAATAGCCGCTGCGACGAGGCAGGGCAAGGCGCACGACGAATGGCGCAAGATGCAAAGGTCCGAAGGTTGACGAGAAGCCGCGCGGCGTGGCAGAGGCCGATGCGCCGCGGGTATAGCTTAGTGGTAAAGCTCCAGCCTTCCAAGCTGGCTATGCGGGTTCGATTCCCGCTACCCGCTCCAATTTCACGTCCACCGGCGTCCACTGACATCGTTGAAACCCGCAGAAATGAGCGGTATTCTTGCGTTCATCAGGTCGCTGAGAGCCCTCGTTTTCCACCTGCTTCCAGCCCATTTGGGGGCCTTGGAAAAGGCAAGGCCCCCAGCGTCAAGGTGGAAGGCCCCCAAGTTGGGGGCCTCGGGTCGAGGGATGTGACGCAATGCCGCTTTCAGACGCTGCGGTCCGAAACGCCAAGCCGAGGGCCAAGCCCTACAAAATGGGCGACAGCGGCGGACTCTATCTTCAGGTCCAGCCGAACGGCAGCAAACTCTGGCGGCACAAATACCGCCACCTCGGGATCGAGAAGAAGCTCTCGATCGGTCCCTATCCCGAAATAAGCCTGAGCGAGGCGCGTCGCCGCCGCGACACGGCGCGCGAGCAGCTCTACGCTGGGCTGGATCCATCGCGGGAGAAGGTGAAGGCCCGCCAGCACGCCGAAGCGGTGGCTGGCTGCACCTTCACTCTGGTCGCAGAGGAATACTGCACCAAGCGCAAGCGTGACGGCTCGGGCGCTTGGGCTCCTGCAACGGCTGCGCGATGCGAGTACCTGCTGAGCCTGCTCGATGGCTCGATCGGTAAACTCCCGATTGCCGATATCGCCCCAATCGACGTGCTTGAGGCTGTCCGCCGGATCGAGCGCAAGGGCAATCTGGAAAGTGCTCGCAGGACGCTGCAGTTAGCTGGCGCCGTCTTCCGGTATGGCGTTGCGACAGCCCGCATCACATCCGATCCGACACGCGATCTGCGCGGGACGCTGTTGACGCCCAAGGTCACGCATTACGGCGCAATAACTGAGCCGGAGAAGGTTGGCGAGCTCTTGCGGGCTATCGACTCCTACGAAGGTTTCGGCATCACCAAGCAAGCCCTGTTGCTGGCAGCACATGTCTTCGTTCGGCCGGGCGAGCTGCGTCACGCCTTGTGGAGCGAGATCGATCTCGACGAATGTGTCTGGACGATCCCGGCCGAGAAGATGAAGATGCGAAGAGCCCACCATGTGCCGCTGTCGCGGCAAGTCGTCGAACTGCTCAAGGACCTGCGATACGTGACCGGCCCCAATGGCTTTGTGTTCCCTTCGGTCCGTACCCGCGCTCGGCCGATGAGCGAGAACACGCTCAACGGTGGACTGCGCCGGCTTGGCTACACAACCCACGAAATGACTGGCCACGGCTTCCGGGCGATGGCCAGCACCTTGCTCAACGAATCGGGCAAATGGTCGTCCGATGCCATCGAGCGCGCCCTGGCTCATGGCGACAAGGACAAGGTGCGCGCTGCCTATCATCGCGGCACGCACTGGAGGGAGCGCGTTGAGATGGCGCAATGGTGGTCGGACTATCTCGACGCGCTGAAGGGCACGGAGAACCACAAGTCGATGCGGCGCCGGCTGGCAGCCGTTGCCTGATAGCCAGCTACCTGTTCGCCTGCCCGACAAGCGCGCGCAGGCTCGCCATGGGGATCAGAGTGCAGCGGCCGACCTTCACCGTCTCGATATCGCCCGAAGCGATCAGTTCGTAGATCTTCGACCGGCACAGGCCTGTCAGCCGGACAGCCTCGGCAACGCGCACGGTCAGCGGATCAAGCGGAGACCCCGCAGGGGGAGTAGGTCGCTTCGGATGCTGGTCGAAAGGCAGGCCTAACTGTTCACCAGCGGGAGGAACGGAGTGGCTGGTGCGGCGGATCACTGGCCCGCCTCCCCGTTCAGGCCTGTGACATTGCGATGAAGGGCTGCGTGCACTGGTAGGCACAGACCATAGCCGTTAGCGTTGGCCCCGCGCGCAGAAGGGGAGAGCCTATTCGAGCCGCAGACTTGGAGATACTTGGGTCGTAACATTCACAGATTCCTTCGGAAGAAGGAGCCTGGTCACCCTGCGAAAGGCCCGGTTAAATTACTGTAGCCACCGGAACATGTCAAGAACATGCTGAGTAAGCATTTGCGCGGCACAGCCGTACCGCCACGGTACACTGACTTGCTTCGGGAATCTGCAAGTTAAAGTGACGGGAAAGCGACATGGTGCTTAAAATGTGCATTTTATCCTAACGATTCCGCCACTTCCAAGCTGCGACAAGTCGCGTACGGTGTGCCCACTTTTTTCTCTTTGCGGATGTTGTTTGAAGCCTAAGTGCGGCCATCAATCGGGTAAGGGAACGCCGCACTGGAGGATCCTTGGGCTGCCCCAGGCGCGGGCCTGCTGACTCTGTGGAGAATTCCATGCCCCCCCGCACGAGCCTCATCAACTAACCAGAAGCTACAGCGGAACTTGGGACAAACCCGCCGGACGACAACCCGCCTTGGAACGGCAGGTTACGGCGGAACCCTCCACTCGTGTGGCGAAGAATAGGCTTCCCGCTTTGACCGTGGTTGCTGACGATCCAGAACGGCGGCTTTGCGAACCAGAAGGGCGATTAACTGGCGTTAGGTTCAAAGCAACTCGTAAACGGCATTAATCAGCGCTACGTTGCGGGGATCGCCCATCAGGTCGGTCCCCATGCGGTTCATCGAATAGGCCATGCCGATCCCGGCGGCAGGATCCGCAAAAGCGAAGGAGCCGCCCCACCCGGAATGCCCGAACGCGCCCTCGTTGGGGCCATACAGGCCATTGCTGCTGCGCAGGAACCCGCAGCCCCAGCTGGCGGGAACGTTGAGCACAGCATCGATGCCGCAGATCCGTTCGCGCGTGGCATTGGCCAGCACTTCGGCCGATACTAGGCTGCGCCCGTCCAACATGCCGTCATGGGCCAGGACGCCATACAGCCGGGCCAGGCCAGTCGCGGTAGCAAAGCCGTTGGCCGAGGGAATTTCCGCAGCGCGCCAGGCGGACGCATTGGGCAAAAGCGGGTCGATCACCGGGTTGGCCAGGGCGGCAGCCTGGGCCGGGGTGAATTCGGGCACCATGTTGGCCGTGCTCAGTTCGGGCGGGGCGATCATAGTAGCGGCCCTGGCGCCAAGCCCTTTGGGCAGTCCGATATGGATGCCAAGATGCCCCAGCTCATCTTCCACGAACTGCTTGATGGTCCGCCCTTCGGCACGGCGGAAGAGCGCTGTCGCCAGGAAGCCGATCGTGATCGCGTGGTAGCCGGACTGGGTGCCAGGTTCCCAGAATGGCTCCATTGCGGCTAGCTGCGCTGCTGCCGCTTCGGCATCGTAGAAGGCCGCGGTTACGGTGGGGGCGCGAAAGCCGCAAAGCCCCGCTTGGTGTGACAGCAGCATGGCCACGGTCACGTCCTGCTTGCTGTTCGCGGCAAACTCGGGCCAGTAGCGGGCTACCGGGGCATCGAAATCGATCCCGCCGCGTTCGGCCAGGATCGCAAAGCAAGCGGCGGTCACGCCCTTGGTGGTCGACCAGACGTTGGCCAGCGTCTTGGCTGACCATTCGCGGCCGCTTTCGCGATCGGCTAGCCCCCCATGGAGATCGACGACCACTTCGCCATTGCGCACGACGCAAAAGGCAGCGCCCACATCCCCGCGCTCGCTGAAATTTGCCGCAAAGGCTTCCCTGACCCCCTCGAACCCGGGGGCGACATTACCACTGATCTTCGTCATCGGGCCCCGCTCCTAAGAAGGACTTGCTGAAGCTTATGCCATAGGTGCGCGGCGCACCATAAACCCGGAAGCCGACGCCCAGAACGGTCTGGTTGACCCCCTGGGTGACATAGCGCCGGTCACCCAGGTTTTTGGCCCAGATCGACACGTCCCAATCGCCCTGATTGAGGATCGAGGCGCGCGCATCCAATACCCAATAGCCGCTCACCGCAATGATCGGATCGTTGAGCGCGTCCTTGAAGGTACGCGACTGGTATCGGCCATTGATCGCCAGCCGGGCGGACACATCGCCCGCCACGGTGAATTCGTGGGACGCACCCAGGTTCAGGCTGAGGCTGGGCGCATCGGGCAGGCGGTTGCCGGCCGGGACAACGCCGCTCGACGAGGTGAAACTGCCGATTCTAGAGTGAAGCAGGCCCGCGCCGGCCGAGAGCGTTAGGCCCGGGATCGCCTTGGGCCGCAGGGTCAGGTCGGCATCAAGCCCATAGATTTCGGCACTTTCGACATTGCCGAGGCGCTGGATCGGCAGTCCGCCCACGAAATCTCGGATGAAGGTCTGCACGTCTTTATAGTCATAGTAGAAGCCGCTCAACGAATAGCTCAGCCCTAGACCATTCGCGCGACCCTTGATCCCCAGTTCATAGGCAATCAGCTTTTCCGGGCGATAGGGCAGCAGCTGCGCGGAAGTGGTGGCGACGCCGGCGAAGAACCCGCCGCTCTTGATGCCTTGAGTGGCCGAGGCATAGACCAGCAGGCTCGCACTGGGCTTCCAGTTCAGTCCCAGTTTCCACGACCAGTTCGTATCGGAAATCTTCGCATTGCTGACCGCGATCGGGATCGGGGGCGAACCGAACGGCGCCATCGTCAGGAAGCTGCCCGACGCCCGTGAGACCAAGTCGGTCGTTCCGCCAACATTTGTGCGGTTCTCTGTCGTGTATCGCAGCCCAGTGACCGCCGTCAGGGTTTCGGCCAGGCGCCATTCCCCATGCGCGAACACCGCGCCGGACTTTGATCGCTGGTCGGACGAGGTGAAGGTGGTGGTGTTGAACAGCGCGGTGAGATTGCCCGAGTAGGACGTCTGGACATGGTCGCTCGAATAGAAGCCACCAACCAGCCAGTCGACCAGGGCGGACTTCCCGGCCAGGCGCAACTCTTGGGAGAACTGGTTCACCTTGTCGTCGGTAACGAAGTCAAGCTGCGGCAGCGGCCCCGCATCGGTATCGGCCGACCACTGCCGGTCCATGTCGATATAGCCGGTCACTGAAGTCAGCTCGGCAAAACCCAGGTCGATCTTGATCCGGCCGGTCAGTCCCATTTGGTCGAGATTGTAAGCCGGGCTGACCGACCAGTTGCCTTTGAACGGATCACCATCGTTATCAATGTAGCCAAGGAAGTCCGAACATTGCGGCAGCCCAACCGGCATGGCCCGGCCATCAGTTTGCTGCACAACCGATCGTGCCGAAGCCAATCTAGTTGCGGAATTCGAGCTCGGGAAAGCCCGCTGCCGCCGACTGGTCGAGCGCGTCATAATAGAAGTTCGCGCCGCCGAAATAGATCAGTACGCGCGCGCCCTTGTCGGCACGGTTGGCACCCATCATCCACGAATTGACCTTGTCGCCCTGCGCCATCAGCGTCTGCGCATGGATGTCGGCGGTCTGCTTGGTCCAGGCCGCTTCCGCCTCCGCCTTGGGCCAGAACGTCTTCCAGCCCTCGTGCTCCATCTTGCGGATGCAGGCGCTGATCCAGATCGCGTTCTGCTCGATCGAGGTCGGCAGGTTGGCAAACGGCGCCTGCGGTCCGGTGACCATGAACATGTTGGGAAAATCCGCAACGCAGACCCCCATGATGCTGCCCGAAACCGTGCCCCACTTCTCGTTCAGCGTCTGCCCGGTGGCGCCGATGATCGGGAAGGCTTCGAGTGCGCCGGTATAGGCCTTGAAGCCCGTGGCGAGGACAATGATGTCGAATTCGAACGCGTTCTGCGTTGTGCGCACTCCGGTCTCGGTTATCTCGACGATCGGTTCACGCTTCTTGATGTCGACAAGGCGGACATTGTCGCGGTTGAAGGCCTCCATGTAGCCGTGATCGAGCGGCGGCCGCTTCGCGAAGAGCGGGTAGTCGTCGTAGGTCGGGCAGAGCAGATTGGCGATCTCGGGATCGTTGACCCGTTCCCGCATCTTGCTCGTGATGAAATCTCCGGCGAGCTTGTTGGCCTCGGGGCTCGCCAGCAGGTCGTCGAAGGTCTCGAACACCCAGCGGAAGCTGCCGGTCCAGTTTTCCTCGAAGATGCGCTGGCGCTCCTCGGGCGGCGTATCGAGCACGTTGCGCCCGACCGGGCTGTCGAACGCCATACCGAACACATGATTGCGGCACTTGGCCACGATCGCGTCGTAGTTGTCCTTGATCTCCTTCTCCCACTCCGGCGTCATCGGACGCTGCATGGCGGGGAGAATGTAGTTCGGCGTGCGCTGGAACAGGGTCACCTGCGCCGCCGTCTTGGCGAGTTCCGGCACCATCTGCACCGCGGTCGCCCCGGCGCCGATCACGCCGACACGCTTGCCGGCATAATCGAGCCCCTCGGGCCAGCGCGAGGAGTGGAACAGCGGACCCTTAAAGCTGCCCATGCCTGGAATCGCAGGAATTTCGGGCTGCGAGATCATGCCCATTCCGCTGATGAAGTACTTGCAGGTAAACGATTCCCCGGTGCCGGTCGTGACCTGCCACCAGCCCTTGTCAGCCAGATAGCGCGCCTCTGTGATCTCGGTATTGAGCTGGATATGCGGCATCATGTCGCACTTCTCGGCGACGAACTTGATGTAGGCCTGCGTCTCCTCGCGACCCGGATAGCGCTTCGACCACTTCCACTCCTGCAGGATCTCCTTCGAGAAGGTCAGGCAGTAGTAGTAGCTCTCGCTATCGGTTGCAGCGCCCGGATAGCGGTTCCAGGCCCAGGTCCCGCCGACATCGGACGCACGGTCGAACACGCGGATGGAAAGGCCTGCCTCGCGCAGGTAGTGGATGAGGGCAATGCCGGCAAAGCCCGCACCGATGCTGATCGCATCGAAGTCAGGCCGACCATAACCGGAGCTTGCGGAAGCCGCCCCAGCCTCGGGGGCAATGGTGGTGGTGGTCATCGGTCATCCTCTCCTTGCGGCCATCGATTGCAGCCGCATTTTTCACAAAATCGGTTCCTTGAAGGTCAGACCTTCAAGATCAGTAGAGCGTTTCCATGCAGGCCTTCGAATAGGGCTTCAGCTGATCGACCGCCCCGGCGCGCACTTTCTGCAGCCAGTTGGGATCAGCCAGCAGCGCGCGGCCCACGGCGACGAGATCGAAGTCCCCGCGCTCGAAGCGGCGCACGAGTTCGTCCATCGATTTCAAGGTCGGCACGGATTCACCCGCAACGAAGTCTTCCATCAGATCGCGGTCGAGCCCGACCGAGCCGACAGTGATCGTCGGCTTGCCGGTGATGTGCTTGGTCCACCCGGCAAGGTTGCGATCATCCTCTTCGGGGAACGCAGCTTCCCAGAATCGCCGCTCCGAGCAGTGGAAGATATCGACCCCGGCCTCCGAGAGCGGCGCGACCCAGCGTTCCAGCTCGGCCGGATCACGCGCGATCTTGGCGTCGTACTGGTAGGTCTTCCACTGCGAGATGCGGAAGATGATGGTGAAGTCGGGCCCGACCGCCTTGCGAACGGCCACCACGCAATCGGCAGCAAAGCGCCCGCGCTGGGCTATGTCATCGCCGCCATAGCGATCGTCGCGCTTGTTGGTGGCAGTCCAGAAGAACTGGTCGAAGAGGTAGCCATGCGCGCCGTGAAGTTCGACTGCATCGCAGCCGATGCGCTGGGCTTCGACTGCACCGCGCGCGAAGGAGGCGATCACTTCGTCGATATCGGCCGGGGTCATCACCCGCCCGCCCGGAATGTCCGGCCCGACAAGACCCGAGGGGCTTTCGAGCGGCGGGTGCGGCGAATCCGGGAAGTTGAAATCCTCGCAGCCGCCCACGTGCCAGAGCTGCGGGATCATCGCCCCGCCCGCGCGGTGGACATCATCCGTGGCGCGCGCCCAGGCGGCAAGGCCTTCCTCGCCGTGGAAGGCGGGGACCGTATCGGCAGCGACCGACCCGGGCCGGTCAACCGCAACGCCTTCGGTAATGACGGCAGCCACACCGCCCTCGATGCGGCGGCGGTAGTAGTCCGCCGATTCCTGCGAAAGAATGCCGCCCGGCGCAAAATAGCGCGACATCGGGGCCATCAGGAAACGGTTCGCAAGGTGCAGCGACTTGCAGTCGAACGGCGTGAAGAACGGATCCAGTGAAGTCATTGTCGTCGTCTCGCCTCAGGTCAAAGCTTGGCCAAAAAGGTTAGCAGTGCAGCGTTGTAGGCCTCGGCGTCCTCGATGAAGGGCGCGTGTCCGCAGCCCTCGATCAGCGCCAGTTCACCATGCGGCGCTATCTCGGCTGCCGCCTTGCCGACACCCGGATCAAGGATTGCATCCGCGCTGCCGACAATCGAGAGCAGCGGCACAGGCAGTGCCTTGAGCGCTTCTCGCTGGTCTACCCGGCCCAGATCGATCAGCGATTCGATGACGCCGGGACCGCTGTCGATGAAGGCGGCCCACATCCAGTCGACCATGGCCTCGCTGACGGGCTTGGCGCAGACCCCGCCGGAAAGGCCGCGGAAAAACGCCGCGCGGTCGCCGCCAAGCGCGGCCTTGGTCGCCTCAAGCGAACCCGGCTCGCCGCCATACGGGAAGTCATCCGACTTGATGAAGCGAGGCGCGGCGCCGCAGGTGAGGACCACGCCGGCGCAAGCCGAACCGAGGAAGCTGGCGGCTTCGACCACGACCGCGCCGCCCAGCGACCAGCCGTTGAGCACGGTGGGCTTGTCGGTGCAGTGGCGCACAATCGCCGCGACGTCGCCCGCAATCGCGGCGATGGACATGTCATCGAAATCGCGGTCGGACTGGCCGCAGCCCCGGTGATCGACGACGATCACGGCGTGCCCTGCCTCCTTCAGCACTTCCACCGTGCCCGCCCAGATCCGGCCCGACATCGCCCAGCCGTGCACCAGCACGACGGACACCCCGTCCCCGCGGTGGTGCTCGTAATAAACCGAGCGGCCATCGCCGCAATCGAACCGCGCCATTATCCTCTCCCTGATGCGCCGCCCGCTATTGCGGTGCGGCCAGCGTAATGCCCGTCAGCGGGCTGAAGTGATGCATGGTGACCTTGCGCCGCGCGATCTTCCACACGCCATCGCGCCGCTCGAAGCGGTCGGTATAGGTCGCCGCCACGGTCTGCGCCTGGCCTTCGCTGCTGTTGCCGATGCAATAGACGTCGCAAATACCTTCGACCACGTCAGCACTCACCGGCGTCACGCGCAAATTGGTGGTGTAATGCGTCGAGGTGCCCCAGGCCGGCCAGAGAATGTCGATCACCGCGTGGTTGACGCCCTCATGCCCGACAAAATCGCCGAACGGCGGGCCGATTTCCCACACCGCATCCGGCCACCAGATCGCGAGGAAGCGCCCCATGTCGCGCTTGTCGAAGCCGAGGCAGTAGTCCGAGACGAGGTCATGCAGGGCAAGCCGGGTTTCCAGAAACTCGACCCGCTGTTCAAGCGTAAGGGCCATCAGCCAGCCTCCTCATCAAGATAGGGCGCGAACTTCGCAAGTGCGGCGGCGCGCGTTTCGGGAACGAAATAGGTCGGCCACTGACCGGGCGCCGGATCGACGCGGCGCAGGATGTCCTTGGCAACCGAGACCTTGTGGACTTCGGTCGGCCCGTCGACGATGCCCATTTCCGGCACGTACTGCCACATGTCCATCAGCGGCGTCTCGTTCGACATGCCGAGCGAGCCGTGGATGTGGAGCGCGCGGTAGACCACGTCGCGCAGCACGCCGGGCATCGCCGCCTTGATCGCCGAAATCTCGCGCCGCACGCGGTGGGTATAGCCCTTGTCCTGATCCAGCAGCCAGGCGGCATAGAGCACATGCAGGCGGAACTGGGTGATCTGGGTGTAGCTGTCGGCGATGCGCTCCTGCACCATCTGCTTGTCGGCCAGCCGCTCGCCCTTGGTCACGCGGCTGACCGCGCGCTCGCACATCATGTCGAGCGCCTTGTTCAGCATGCCGACCGTGCGCATGGCATGGTGAATGCGCCCGCCGCCCAGCCGCGACTGCGCGACATTGAAGCCGCCGCCCACCGCGCCGAGCGTGTTCGTCAGCGGCACGCGGCACTTGTTGAAGCGCAGGTAGCCGTGAACCCCGCTGCCGATCTCGTCCTTGGGGCCGACTGCGGTGTTGCGCACGATCTCGAGCCCCGGCGCATCACGCGGGACGATGATCGTCGTCGAACCGGCATGGACCGCCACATCGGGATCGGTGATGCACATGACGATGAGGAATTCGGCCATGTCGGCATGGCTGGCGAACCACTTCTCGCCCTCGATCACCCAGTCATCGCCGTCCGCCGATGCGCGGCAGAGGAACTCGCCGGGATCGGCGCCCGCTTGCGGCTCGGTCATCGAGAAGCACGAGACGATATCGCCATCAAGCAGCGGCTGGAGATAGCGCGCCTTCTGTTCCTCGCTGCCAAATCGGGCGAGGATTTCGGCATTGCCGGTATCGGGCGCCTGCGTGCCGAACACGGTCGGCGCAAAGCGGCTGCGGCCGAGGATCTCGTTCATCAGGCCAAGGTGCAGCTGACCATAGCCCTGCCCGCCGAGTTCCGGTCCCAGATGGCAGGCCCACAGTCCCTTGTCCTTCACCACCTGCTGCAGCGGCTTCATGATCCGGCGCGCCTTCGAACGCGGGTCGAACGGATCGCCCGGCCCCCGGAAGACAAGGTCCATCGGCTCGATCTCGCGCTTCACGAAATCGCGCATCCAGTCGAGCTTCTCGGCGAATTCGGGTTCGGTCGAAAAATCCCAAGCCATCAGTAATGTGCCACCTTCTCAACAACCGGCATACCAGCCCCCGTCGACCCAGAGTTCCGCGCCCGTGATGTAACGCGCCTCGTCCGAGGCGAGGAACAGCGAGGCATGGGCAATGTCCATAGGATCGCCCACTTCGCCCATCGGGATCGAGGCCTTGATCGCCGCGTCTTGCTCGGGCGTGATGTCACCAAGGATCGGGGTGCGGATCTGGCCGGGGAAAATCGTGTTGACGCGCACGCCCTGCTTCACGAATTCGAGCGCGGCGCCCTTGCCCATGACGCGCACCGCTGCCTTGGAGGCATGATAGGAGATCGCATCCGGGCTGCCGATCAGGCCATAGAGCGAGGAAATGTTGACAATGGCCGAGCCCTTGCCGGCCTTGAGCAGCTCGGGTGCTGCCGCCTTCATCCCATAGAATACGCCGGTCTGATTGACCGCAACCATGCGCGCCCAGCCTTCGGGCGATTCGGTCTGCACGCCGCCGGGGTGGAAGATGCCCGCGTTGTTGACGAGGGTCGTGAGCTTGCCGAAGGTCTCGACCGTGAACGCCACGGCGGCTTGCCAGCTCGCAAGGTCCGTCACGTCGAGCCGGATGAACGCCGCATCGCCGCCAGCGTCCTTGATCTTGGCCACCACGGCGATACCAAGCGCCTCCTGCAAGTCCCCGATCAGGACTTTCGCGCCCTCACGGGCATAGAGCGTGGCCTGCGCCTCGCCCAGCCCGCTTGCTCCGCCGGAAATGAGCGCAACCTTGCCCTCGAGCCTGCCGCCCATGGGACCTCTCCTGAGCCTGTTATCCCTCTTTGTGGATCACACTTACTAGTTTCAGACAAGCAAAATCTCTGTGGCCGAATGGGCAGGGCACTGTCGCGATCGCCGAATCGCCCCTTCTAATGCAGCGCATTGAGAGAAAATCGCGGATTCGGCGCAGAATCATTCCCTGCAATATAACTTGTTTGGGTATAGCAAGTTTGATAGACCCTGCCACCGGCCATGCCATCCACCTCGCGTCCGCGATGGCTTGGCCGGCGATAAACGGGGCTGCGCCGGAAGAGCGCGGCAAGGAGAGGGAGAGACGGGATGAGCATGTCGGTACAGGCAATGCGCGCGCTTCTGGCCGCGTCGATTTCAGCCGCCGGTCTGGTCGCGGGCCAGGCACAGGCCCAGCAGGCGGCCGCCGGTGAAGCGAGCACATCGAGCGAAGGCCTTGAGGCCATCGTGGTAACTGCACGCAAGCGGACGGAAAACCTCCAGAACGTCTCCTCATCGGTCAGCGCGCTCGGCGCGACCGACCTTGCCAAGCGCTTCGATTCGGACGTGCGCGACTTTGCCAATTCCGCACCCAACATCCTCATCGACGATACCCAGCAGGGCCCCGGCGGCGTCGCGGCCATCTACATCCGCGGCGTCGGCGTGGCGGACGTCGAGAAGTCGGTCGACCCGGCCGTGGGCGTGGTGATCGACGATATCTACATCGGCCAGAGCTCGGGCAGCCTGCTGAAGGCCATCGACGTTGACCGCGTCGAAGTGCTGCGCGGTCCGCAGGGCACGCTGTTCGGCCGCAATGCCACTGGCGGTGTGATCAACCTTGCCCGCTCCAAGCCCACGCAGGAACTGACCGGCAAGGTGCGCGGCACCTATTCCAGCTTCGATACCTACGACTTCCAGGGCGTCGTCAGCTTCGGGCTTGCGCCCAATATCGCGCTCAAGGTCTCCGGAGCCTATAACTCGTCCGACGGCTATATCTTCAACAAGACTTTCAACCAGCCGGGCCAGAAGTCCGATTTTCGCGCCATCGGCGGTCAGCTCCTGCTTACCCCCACTCCGGCGCTCGAAATCAGCCTCAGCTACGATCACCAGCTCACGCGGCAGGACCCGCCCCAGCTTTCGGCGCTGACCAAGCCGACCGACCTGTTCTGCGCCGCGTACAAGTACTGCTCGCCGCGCGGCGATGTGCCGATCTCGGGTGACCGCTATGTCAGCATCAGCAATGCGCCCGTCGACAAGAGCGCGCGCTTCAAGCTCGACATGGCGATCGGCAAGGCCAAGTACGAGCTGGGCAGCGATCTCGATCTCGAATATATCTTGGGCTATCTGAAGACGAGCGAGTCCATCAATCAGGACTTCGATTCCACCCCGCAGACCCTTTATCACACCGATCGCCCGGCCCGCTGGCGGCAGGTGACCAACGAGGTCCGCCTCGTCAAGGGCGGCGGCGGCCCGCTCACCTTCGTGCTGGGCGGCTACCAGTGGTTCTCGAAGTACACGATCAACCTCAAGAACTACATCGGCTTCGCCGGTGCGCCGCTGCTCACCAGCGCGCAGGACGTGACGCAGACAACCAAGTCGTGGGCGGGCTACTTCGAAGGCGACTACAAGTTCACCGACAAGCTCAAGCTCACTGTCGGCGGCCGCTACACGCACGATGCCAAGACCACGCAGGTCAACGACAAGACGATCTTCATCTACGGCACGCTCGAGGAGAAGAACCCGATCGTCACCCTGCCGCCGGTGGCCGGGGTCAACATCGTGATGCCCGCCCCCATCGGCGCGAGCTGGTCGAAGTTCACCCCCAAGGTCAGCCTCAGCTACAACTGGACGCCCGAGGTCATGACCTATGCGCTGTGGTCGCGCGGCTATCGTGGCGGCGGCTTTAACGGCCGTCCCTCGACGATCGGTGCGGCGATCACGCCCTACAACCCCGAAACGCTCGACAACTACGAACTGGGCTTCAAGACCCAGTTCCTCAATGACCGCGTCCGCCTCAACGGCGCGTTCTACCTGATGAAGTACAAGGACATGCAGCAGGACCTCGACGTGCCGGCTCCCGGCACCTCGACCGGCCGCGAGAACCGCACGATCAACGCCTCGAAGGCCGATCTCAAGGGCATCGAGCTTGACCTGACCGCGCGGGTTACCTCGAACCTGACCATCGGCGGCAACCTCGGCTACCTCGATTCCAAGTACAAGGACTTCTTCGGGGACATCTACAGCACCGGCAAGCCGGTCGACGCGACGTTCCTCAGGATCCGCCGTGCGCCCAGGTGGACCTGGGATCTGCGCGCTTCCTACGAGAACAACGTCGGCCCCGGCACGCTCATGGTCAACGCCGAGCTGCACCATATCGGTGCGCACGAGCTGACGTTCCTCAACAACCCGAACCTGCGCAATGGCGCGCAGAACATGCTCGACGCCTCGATCAGCTACAAGATCAACAAGACCATGATCAGCGTCTTCGGGAAGAACCTCATCGACGAGAACGGCTGGACCATCGGCTACGACGTCCAGGGCGTCTGGAGCTACGGCGCCGCGCGTCCACCGCGTTCGTGGGGTGTTGCCGTGACGCAGTCGTTCTGATCCGGGGCAGCAGGCGCTATGGCTGAGGTTCCCGCCCCCGCCGGGTCTGACGGGCGCCGCTGGCTGGTGACCGGGGCATCGCGCGGCATTGGCCACGCGGTTGCCGCGCTCGCCGTCAGTCGGGGCGAGCGGGTCTGCATCGTCGGTCGCGATCCGGGCATCGCCGGGATCGCGGCGGCGATGGGCGGCGATGTCTTCGGCATTTCCGCCGACGTCACCAGGGCAGACGATGTCGCGCGCATTGCTGCCGAAATCGAGGCGCGCTGGGGCGGCCTCGACGTGCTCGTCAACAATGCCGGCCTCCACCGCGGCGGCGGGCTGGACCGCATCGCCGACGCGGACTGGGAGGCGACACTCGCCACCAATCTCACCGCGCCCATGCGCATGATCCGTGCGCTGGCGGGGCTCATGCCGGAGGGCGGTTCGGTCGTGAACGTTGGCGCGGTGGTCGGCTTCCGAGGCTTCCCCGGCGACAGCTGCTATGGCGCATCAAAGGCCGGACTGACGGGCCTGACCAATGTCCTGGCGGTCGAACTCGCGCGGCGGCAGATCCGGGTCAACATGATGGTACCCGGTTTCGTCGATACCGACATGACCGCGACGATTTCCGAGCGCGCGCGCAAGGCCATCGTCGAGCGCATTCCCTTGAAGCGCATGGCCACGCTCGAGGAGATGGCCGAGGTCTGCTGGTGGGTCGCCGGTTCGACCTACATGACCGGGTCCGTCGTGTTCACCGACGGAGGCCTGATGTGCAACCTGTAGACGCCGAAAGGCGACTGCAGGCATGGCTGGCACAGGCCACCGGGCGCAGTGGCATCAGGCCCGGTCCGGTCCTTGCCGGCGGAAACTCCAACGTGACCCGGCTGATCGAGACGAATGAAGGCCGACTGGTCCTACGCCAACCGCCCGTCAACGTCATTTCCGACAAGGCTGCGGCGGGGATCGAGCGCGAATACCGTGTCATCTCCGCGCTGAAGGACATTGCCCCGGTGCCGCAGGCGGTGGCCTGGTGCAGCGATCCCGAGGTGATCGGCCAGCCCTTTGCCGTAACCGAATGGGTCGAGGGCGTCGCGCTGACGGAGCGACTGCCCGAAGGCTGGCCTGATACCGACGAGACCGTCAACCGGCTCGGCCTGACGATGGTCGAAGGCCTCGCCCGCGTTCATGCGGTGGACTGGCAGGACGTGCTGCCCGCCGATTTCGCCCGGCCCGATGGCTTCGTCCAGCGTCAGATCGAGCGCTGGCTCAAGGTACGCGCGGCGGAGCGTGTGCGCGATCTGCCACTGCTGGAGGAGATCGGCGCGTGGCTGCTCGCCAACCAGCCCGCCTCCTCTCGCGCAAGCGTGATCCACTGCGACTTCCACCTCGACAACTGCCTCGTCGCGCCGGATCGACCTGAACTGCGGGTGATCCTCGACTGGGAAATGGCGACGCTGGGCGACCCGCTAGTTGATCTGGGTCTGTGCCTGTTCTTCTGGCAGCGTGATCCGGCGGGCGTGATCGGCTTTCCCTTCGTGCAGGGCCTCACCAACCGTCCGGGTGTACTTCCGGCCCGCACGCTTGCCGAGCATTGGTCCGCCGTAACCAGCCTCGGCCACAAGCACATCGACTACTACGTCGTCTTCGCCGCCTGGCGGCTTGCCGCCATCGTCGAAGGCGCATGGGTGCTGCAGACGCAGGGCAAGGTCGATACCCCCTATTCACGCGGCCTCGAACGCGATGTGCCCGCCCTCCTCGCCGAGGCGGCGCACATTCTTGAGAAGGGAAAAGTCCGGTGAAGGCGACGATGATGGATCACCCGCTGTCCACGCAGATGATCGTCGATCGCGGCGAGCGCCTGTTCGGGACGAGCCGCGTCGTCTCCTTCGATGGCACGACGACGCAGGTGCGCAGCTTCGCCGAAACCGCATCCCGCGCCCGCCGCCTCGCCGGTGCGCTCGCCGCGCTGGGCGTCCCGCACGGCGAACCCGTTGCCACCTATTGCTGGAACAGTCCCGCCCACCTCGAGGCCTATCTTGCGGTCCCGGCGATGGGCGCGGTGCTCCACACGCTGAATGTGCGCCTGCCTGCCGACCAGATCCGCTACATTATGGGCCACGCGGCCGACCGCGCGCTGATCGTCGATGCCGTGCTGCTCCCCGCCATCGCTGCCATCCTGCCTGAATGCCCCGCTGTCGACCATGTGATCGTAGTCGGCGAAGCGCCGGAGGAAATCGCCGGCTTTGCGGGGCAGATCCATGTGTACGAGCACCTGATTGCCGCCGCTGCGCCGATGACAGTCTGGCCGCGTCTCGTCGAAACCGATGCCGCCGCGATCTGCTACACCTCGGGCACCACGGGCCTGCCCAAGGGCGTCGTCTATTCGCACCGGTCGGTCTATCTTCACAGCCTCGCCTCGATGGCGGCGGATACCTTCGCGATCTCCAACCGCGATCGCATCCTGATGGTGCCGCCGATGTTCCACGCGAATGCTTGGGGCATGCCCTATTCGGGCTGGCTCGCCGGCAGCGACCTGATCCTCCCCGGCCCGCACCTGCAGAGCGGGCACCTCGCGCGGCTGATCGCCGAGGAGCGCCCTAGCCTCATGGCCGCGGTGCCGACCATCCTCAACGACCTGCTTCAGGCTCATGCTCAAGCGCCGCTCGACCTCTCCTCGTTCCGCACCATTGTCTCGGGCGGTTCGGCGGTTTCCGCCAACCTGATCGAACGCGTGAAGGCGGCATGGGGCGTCGATGTCGTGCAAGGCTGGGGGATGACCGAGACCAGCCCGATGTGCGTGCTTTCGTTCCCCCCGCGCGAGGTCGGGCCGGAGGGCGAAGTGCCCTGGCGTGCGAAGGCAGGGCGGCCGGTGCCCGGCATGCACGTGCGCATCGTCGATGATCAGGACCGCCCCCTTCCCGAGGACGGGACCGCGATGGGGCACCTCCAGCTGCAGGGGCCATGGGTAACTGGCGGCTACCTCAAAGAGCGTCCCGAGGATTCGCGTCTCACCGCAGATGGCTGGCTCCGTACTGGCGATGTCGGACGCATCGATGCGCTCGGCTACGTCGAGATCACGGACCGAGCCAAGGATCTCATCAAGTCCGGCGGCGAATGGATTTCCTCCACCGATCTTGAAAACGGAATCGCCGGGCTGCCCGGCGTGGTCGAAGCGGCCGTGTTCGCCATTCCCGATCCGCGCTGGGAAGAGCGTCCGCTGGCCGTGGTGGCCGTCCGGGACAGCGCCGACTTTGACCCAATGGCGCTACGGGCAGGTCTCCGGGAGGGATTTGCCAGGTTCATGATACCCGAGTATTGGGCGCGAACGGACTCCATCCCGAAAACCAGTGTCGGCAAGTTCGACAAGAAATCACTTCGGGAGAAGTTCGACGCGGGAGAGATGGTTGTGGTCGTGGAAACCGGTTTCACTCCCGGAGACTAGGATTGAATGTGAACATTTCCTCCCCCGGCGATCTTCCTGTGGAGCGGCCCCGGCTTACACAGGTCGAGCGGACTGCTTTGTCGGATGCCCGCATGTTCGAGGCGGCGATGCATCTCATCGTCGAACTCGGCACGCACAACACCACGCTGAAGGAAGTCGGCGAGCGTGCGGGCTACAGCCGTGGGCTGGCCAGCAATCGCTTCGGCTCGAAGGAAACCCTGTTTGGCTTCCTGGTGCGCGACTTCAACGAGACCTGGGCTTCCGAACTGCGCCGCTTTGTCGGCAAGAACACCGGCATTGCCGCCATCGAGGGCGCGCTAGATGCGGTGGAGTTCTTCCTGCTCAATCGCACCAAGCAGATGCAGGCAATGTATATCCTGTGGTTTGAGTCGATCAGCAGTTACCCGCTGGTCCGCCGCCGCCTCGCCTCAAACCACATCGCCTATCGCCGTGATACCACGCGTTGGCTGGCCCAAGCCAGAACGGATGGTGAAGTGCGCGAGGACGTGGATCCAGAAAGCTTCGCGGTCGAGTTCAGCGCATTCATCTTCGGCCTAGTATACCAATGGCTGGCGAACCCTTCGGCAATCAATCTCCATACGGTGATGCAGCACTACCGCGATAACACCATCCGCGCCCTTCGCAGGCAGAAAGCCTAAAGGCGACTACCTTGCTGACCAAAAAGTCTGGCAATTCTGGTGTGATCATCACTTCCGCAAATATAAGGCGCAAATGATGCTTTCTGTGAGCGGTGCATAGAAACCTTTAATGCTTTATGGTATCTCAGTGCGATACGCCGGATCGCCGGTCTCGCCAAAAGCTGTCATTCACGGGATTTCTTTGAAGGTCTCAACCTAGTCGTAACCCGCCGCCTTGGGGCCGGTAGCTCAGGCACAGTTGTCTTCGGCTGTCAGTCGATGACGACTAGACCAGATCAATTGGGCACTTGCTGTCGAATCCTAGGTTATCGGAGGCGTTGCCGCCGCCCCTCACGCATATAGCTCTTTGGACACCTTAAGGACGAGCCCGACTCAATTGCGCTCAGGGCCGACTAGCCAACACCCGCCTTGTATCCCTTTGCAATCCATCAACATTTGATGACGGTCGCGTCCGTCAACGTGGTGTAATTTCGGCGGTGGCCTTGGGTCATCGTCAGG
>NZ_LJHZ01000045.1:0-33301 GCF_001296055.1 Novosphingobium sp. AAP93 | reverse complement strand
GCGCCGCGCTCACCGGAGAGGCGCGTCACCCCTCCCCAACCCCTCCCCGAGCGGGGAGGGGCTTTCGGGCATGCGAACTTTTTTCGCTATTTCACATAACTGAACTTTTCAGCCCGATGAAATTGAGGCATGGCATACCGGTAACCGCATAACCGGGAGAGCCCCGCCATGACCCAGTCCCTTGAATCCGTGATCGGCGCGCAATCTGATCTCGTCCATTTCCTGCGCAACCAGCAGGTCGGCCCCAACGTCTATCCAGGGGTGCCGGCGGAATACTCCAACTGGCGCGCCGAGCAGTGGGCCTGGGGTCATACGGCGGTGCTCTACAACCAGTCGTACCACATGGTCGATCTGGCGGTTAAGGGTCCGGATGCCTTCGCGATGCTCGAGCATCTCGGCGTCAATTCGTTCAAGAACTTCATTCCCGAGCGCGCCAAGCAGTTCGTGCCCGTCACGCCCGATGGCTACGTGATCGGCGACGTGATCCTGTTCTATCTGGACGAGAACCACTTCAACCTCGTTGGCCGCGCGCCGACGATCGAATGGGTGGAATACCATGCCGCGACCGGCAACTGGAACGTGACCGTTGAGCGCGATGAGCGCTGGGCGATGCGCAGCGACGGAAAGCGCAATTCCTACCGCTTCCAGGTGCAGGGCCCGAACGCGATGAAGATCATCGAGAAGGCCATTGGCGCGACCCCGCCGGAGCTCAAGTTCTTCCACATGTGCCGCCTGACCATCGGCGGCAAGGAAGTGCGCGCGCTGCGCCACGGCATGGCGGGGCAGCCGGGCTTCGAGCTGTTCGGCCCCTGGGAAGACTATGGCGCGGTGCATGCTGCGCTGGTCGAGGCGGGCAAGGAATTCGGCATGGCGCTGGTCGGCGGCCGGGCCTATTCGTCCAACACGCTGGAATCGGGCTGGATCCCCTCCCCCTTCCCCGCGATCTACACCGGCGAGGCGCTGGCCCCTTATCGCGCCTGGCTGACGGCCAATTCCTATGAAGCGAAGTGCTCGGTCGGTGGCAGCTGGGTGCCGGAAACGGTCGAGGGCTATTACACCACTCCGTGGGATCTGGGTTACGGCCCCTTCGTCAAGTTCGACCACGAGTTCATCGGCCGCGCCGCGCTCGAGAAGATGGCGGCAGCGGGCAATCACCGCACCAAGGTGACACTTGCGCTCGACAACGAGGACGTGATGCGCGTGCAGTCGTCCGCGCTTTCGCAGGGCGAGCGCGCGAAGTTCATGGAGTACCCGAGCTCGGTCTATTCAATGCACCCGTTCGATCAGGTGCTGAGCGGCGGCAAGCAGGTCGGGCTTTCGACGTGGATCGGCTACACCGCAAACGAGGGCAAGTTCCTGACGCTCGCGATGATGGAGCCGGGCTTCACCGAACCGGGCACCGAGGTGACGCTGCTGTGGGGCGAGCCCGATGGCGGCACTTCGAAGCCCACCGTCGAGCCGCACGTGCAGACCGAAATCAAGGCCGTGGTTGCGCCCGTTCCCTATGTGGCGGCGGCGCGCGACAACTATGCGGAAGGGTGGCGCACGCGGAAGGCTTGAGTTTTTGGGTTTCACGCAGAGACGCGGAGAAGAAGGGGAGACGCGGAGGACAAGAGATGAGGGCGGCTGCGCCGCAGTCTGCTTCCCTTCTCCGCGTCTCGCTTCTTCTCCGCGTCTCTGCGTGAACCATCTTTCTTCGACCGCAAAATTAGTTTGTATCACTAACAATATCTGGCACACTGGCCTCAACGAAAAAGCGAGAGGATTGCCATGGCCGCCAACAACACGATCACCTTCTACGACCTCGCGCTGAGCACGGGGGCGACGATCAGTCCGTTCGTGTGGGCGACCAAATATGCCTTGAAGCACAAGGGGTTCGATCTGGACGTCGTGCCTGGCGGGTTCACCGGGATTCTCGAGCGTACCGGCGGCAAGACCGAACGGCTGCCCGCTATCGTCGACGATGGCGAATGGGTGCTCGATAGCTGGGGCATCGTCGAATACCTCGACGCCAAGTACCCGGACCGCACTGCCCTGATCCCGCATCCTTCCGTGGCGGCGACGCTGAAGGCGCTCGATCACTGGTTCTGGGGCGCCGCAGTCGGCCCGTGGATGCGCTGCTTCTGCGCTGACTACCGCGATCTTTCGGTGCCGCAGGACCACGAATACATCACCCACAGCCGCGAGAAGATGCTGGGCAAGAAGCTGGAGGACATGCAGGCCGGGCGCGAGCAGCGGCTGCCGGGCATTTCCGCCGCACTGGAGCCGCTGCGCGCGACGCTGGGGCAGCACGAATGGCTGGGCGGCGATGCGCCCAACTATGCCGATTACCGCATCATGGGCGGCATTCTTTTCACATCGTCGGTGTGCAAGGTGCCGGTGCTCGCCAATGACGATCCGCTGCGCGGCTGGATCGAGCGCTGCCTCGATCTTTACGGGGGACTTGGCCGGCATCCGGGGCTGTTCCCGCTGTTCGGGCTGGAGGAGCCGGAAGGCGGCCCCGCACTGTTCAACCGCGCGGCGGGCCAGGGCGGGATCTACAAGCGCAATACCGGGCCTGCCTCGACGCAGGCGGAGACACAGCGGATCACCGAGGGGATGAAGAAGTAAGAATTACCCCTCCGTCAGCCCTGCGCAGCCGCCGCGCGAAGCAGCGCCTGCCGCACACGGGCTTCCAGCGCCGTATCGAACCGCACTGCCGGGATGGCAACGCTGAAGGCGCCGACAAACTGGCCGTCGATCCGCGCAGGCACTGCCGTGCCGACAATACCCACAGTCGCCTCCTCGCGCGCCACGGCCATGCCGTCGGCGGAGATGCGGGCGATATCGTCGGTAAGGTCTGCCTCACTGGTGCGGGTGGCCGGGGTGAACACCGCGCGGGTGGTCTCGGCGAAGTAGCGCGCCAGCTCGTTCGGCGTCAGCGCGGCAAGGATCACCTTTCCCGCCGCCAGCGCATGGAGCGGTCGCCGTGTGCCGGGATCGACCGCGTAGCGCAGCGCCTGATCGCTGGCCTCGGTGACGAGCGCCTCAACCTCCCAGCCGCGCTGGACCATGAACGAGGCGGTTTCGTTGAGCTCGCCCTTCAAGGCGCGCACCAGCGGCGCGACGCGGTCCGCCAGTGGGAGGGCTTCCGGAGACGCACGCAGGCGTTCGAGGCCGGGACCCGGCAGATAGCGCCGCCCCTCGCGCACCAGATAGCCGCGATCCGCCAGCGTGGTGAGGAGGTACGACAGGCTGCTCACCGGAATCCCGAGCGCACCGGCGATTTCCTGCGCCACGACGCCTTGCCGGTGCGCAACGACGAACTCGATCACATCGAGCGTGCGCAGCGCGGATTTCACCGGAGGGACAGCAGGTGCGTTCATCAGGGGGCAAATGTAAGCGAACCGCGCCGCTCGGCAAAGCGCCAGCCCTCGGCTGTCCGCACGAACCTGTCGTGGAACGAGCCGACCAGCGGCGCGGCGGCACCGGTGAACAGCAGCATGGCGCTGACGCCGGAGGCCGTATCCGCGCTTTCGACGGTGATGACCACGTTGCTGCAGACATGCCGCGTGGTGCGCGCAGGCCGCGACTTGAACGCGGCGAGGATCGCCTCGCGGCCGTGAATCGGCGCATCGGGTGCGGTGGGCCGCACCATCACGCCATCCTCGGCATAGAGCGCGGCGACTTCGTCCCAGCGCGCCTCATCGTTGAGATTGGCGTATAGCGCGATGAGGCGCGCGCAGTCCGCTTCGGCGGCGCGGCGTTCCTCGTCGGTCACAGCCGCGCACCCGCGATATCGGCGCCCTCACGCAGGTTACGCAGCTTGCGCCAGGTGACGATGGGATCGATCTTGCCGTAGCCCGCGAACGTGCCGAAGCCGCAATCGGTACTGGCGATGACCCGCTCCGGCCCGACGAATTCGGCAAAGCGCTCGATGCGCTGGGCGATCAGCTCCGGGTGTTCGATATAGTTCGAGCAGGTGTCGATCACGCCGGGGGCAAGGATCTTGTCGTCAGGCAGCTTGGCATCCTTCCACACCTTCCATTCATGCTCGTGGCGCGGGTTGGCGGCTTCGAACAGCACGGTCGAGGGCCGCGCCTTCAGGACAATGTCGATCACGCGCTCGAGCGGGATGTCATGGTCGTGCGGGCCCTCGTAATTGCCCCAGCACACGTGCATGCGCATCTTTTCGGGCGGGATATTGGCGGTGGCGGCATTGAGCGCCTCGACATTGGCGGCGGCGACCTTGAGGAAATCGGCCTCGCTCATGTCCTGATAGCCGGTGTGGCGGCTCATCGCGAGATCTGGGCAATCGAGCTGGAGGTAGAAGCCCGCGTTCACGATCGTCTCGTATTCCTCGCGCATCGCATCGGCGAGATCGGCGAGGTAGGCCTCGTGGCTCGGATAGTGGCGGTTGACCTGGAAGGCCGTGATGAGGCCCGGCGATGCGGCGTTCATGAAGGCTTCGGTGTCCGGCCCGGCATGCTTGTCCAAGGCCGCGCGGAAGCGGCGGATATCGTCATGCAGCGGCTGCAGCGAGACGAGCCGCACATCGCCAATGCACGAGGCGCGGACGAATTCCTGGCTGCCCATGATCGCCGAGAGCTTCTTGGCAAGGTTCGGCACTTCGGCGAGGTCTGCCGCAGGCTTGCGGTCGATATGGCCACCGAAGCCCGAAAGGCGCTCGATCATGTAGGTCGAGTAGCCGACCTTGCCAAGTTCGCCATCGGAGACCACCGAGACACCAGCTTCGACCTGCGCCTTGACCGCGGCATCGACAGCGGCGGCGACGACGGTGTCGAAGGCTTCCGCGTCATAGGCCTCGCCCTTGTCGCGCGCGAGAAGCAGCGGCGTGAGTTCGTCACCACGCGGCAGGCTACCGACATGTGTCGTCTTGATCTTGGCCATCACGCACCGCTCCAGTTCATATCCATGAACTTTTCATAATGACTGGGGCGCCGGTGGCAAGGGGGCGTTCGGCTGCCCTATTGCTTGGCAGCGGTGACAAATTCCGGATCGGACAGGACTTGCCGGACGAGCGCGGCATAGAGCGCATTGTATTGCTGGTAGGCCTCCTCGATGGCGATAGCGCCGATGAAATCGGAGTGCCACTTGGTCTCGACGTGGTAGTCCTTGGCGAAAACGGGTCGCCCGCCGCGCGAAAGGGTGATGCGCGCGCCCAGCGATCCGCCGCCTTTCTTGATGTCCTCGCTCGCCCGGCTTTCGGTCAGCACACCGCCAAGCTGCAGCGGCGAGGCCGGATCCAGCTTGCCGGCTGCCTTGAGCTCGGTCTCGAACGTCGCTCCCAGAAACTCGGCGAAGTTGCGGCCCTTCGGCGGCTTCAGCACGCCGAGCCGGATGGCGATGCTGCGCCCCACCTCCTTCGAAGCGGCGGTGAACGGACCGAGCGCCATCGGCGGCACGTCCTGGTTGCGCAGCACCCGCACCGTCTCGAGCGAGGGCGGCAGATCGGCCACCGGCATCGCGCAAGCCGTCAACGCGAACACCGCCAGCGCGGTCAGCCCCGCACGCATCCGATCAGCGCGGGAAGGCGGGATCAGCGACAATGTTGTTCACGCCGCGCGCAAGCGCCTGCCGGACCAGGACCTTCACCGCTTCATCGGCGGTCTTGTACTCGGTGCCGGGCACCTCGACGTCCTTCTTGCCGTACTTGGAGTAGAGTTCGTGTTTCACTTCGGTATGGATCGGCGCGGCGCCGGTGGCGGGCACATAATCGATGCTGACGAGATAGTGATCGACCGCCAGCACCCCGCCGAACAGGCCAAAGCCCAGCCCGGCGCCAAAGGCCTGCTTCTTGGCCTTGTCCAGTTCTTCCTTGATCACGAGGTTGTTGAACTTGATGCTGATGATCGCGCCGTTTGCGGTCGGTGCGTCGGTCACTTCGCTGAAGGCGCCGGTTCCCTTGAGGTCTTCCATCGCCCACGGGGTGACAACCTTGGTAGCCTTGGCATTGGGTTTGCCGTCGCGCTGAAACTCGAAGATCACCTGGACCGGCTGCGGCTTGGCCGGGGTGACCTTCTCCTCAGGCTTCACTTCACCCAGCGCGTTGGCCACGTAGAACTTCATCGCCTGCGCTGCCTGGGGCAGCGTGCTCAGCATGACGGCCAGCGCAACAAGCCGCAGCAGCTTGGCCCGATGTCTGCTGATGAACCGGTTCCAGTGTGCCATTATCCCCTCCCGTTTGGCTGTTGGCCGCCAAGGTAACAGGCGCCGTTTACCGCTCAAGGGCAAATGTGAAGGCGACCGGCGCAAGTGCCGGCCGCTTCTCTGGTTCGAGAACGAGTACACCGTTAGCACGAGCGCGAGCTCCAGTCTGGCCCCGCGGGCTGCCGGGGCAGCAACCTCGGAAAGGCCCTAAGCGCCGCGCTCCTCCAGATAGTCGGCGGGTCGGCGCTCGGCATAGTCGAAGACGGCAAGCTGCTTGCGCAAGGGCGAGGTGCGGACACCGTCGACAGCAAGGTGGGCCGCCTGCTGTTCGGCGCCGCCGGGGTACTTGGGATTGAGGAAGCCGCCCTTCTTCAGCACCCGCCACCACGGGGTGAGGTCGTCTTCCGGAACGCCCATCAGGCGGCGCTCCTCCGCCGCGCGGGCGGCCATGTTGAGGAAGATCGCGGTGGACACGGGGCAGGCGACCGCTACGGCGTGGCGGCGCGCAAGGGCGCCGCGCAGGTCATCGAGCGTGATCACCTCGCCTCGCCGCAACTGGCGGACAAGGCCGTCGACTTCGGCAGGGGACGAAATGACCATGGCCCCGCCGGCCGCCTCGCGGAAACCCGGCGCACCGGGCGGGATCATGTGGACGATATGCGGAACGCGGCCGCTTTCCAGATGGTCGATGGCAGATTTGCGCTTGGCCATGGTGCCTCCTTTCAATGCGGGGGCCATTCTAGGATCGGAGCGCCGAGGCGAGAATAAGACGCGTTTGATCCCGTTTCGTTCGCCGGCATCGACTCATTGCCGATCGTCCCCCGGGCGCCGCCCCGTCACGCGCAAGTAGAAGCGTGAGAAGTACGATGGGTCGTCGAAGCCCAGTTCGGCGGCGACCTGCGTGGCGGTGGCATTGGTGTAGCGCAGCAGGCGCTGGGCTTCCAAGGCAAGGCGGCGGTGGATCAGGTCCATCGGCGAGCAGCCCAGCCGCGCCGCCGTGAGGCGCGAAAGCGTGCGGCGGGTAAGGCCGAGCGCGCCAGCGTAGAAATCGAGATCGCGGTGCTGGCGGTAATGCAGCTCCACCAGCTGGCGGAAGCGGGCAAGGCGCTGGTCGTCGCCCACCGAGGCCCCTGCCCCGGCGTCGCCCCGGCCGATCGTACGGATCAGGCTTTCGGCGAGCGCGAGGAACAGCGGATCCTGCTTCTGCCATTCCTGCTGCAGGCCCAGCATCTCGCGCGCGAGCCACAGCGCACGGGCAGCAGCTTCGGCCGAGAGCTGCGCGATGCCGCCCAGTGCGAGCATCGTCAGCAGCGGGTCGCCCGCCCCGACCGCGCGTGTGGAAAAATCGGTGGACAGCGTGAGGACAAATCCGCGCGTGCCCTGGCGGAAACGGAAGCCGTGAACGGCGGCGGCGGGGACGATGACCCGGCCCGGACTTTCCAGCTCCGTCGTCCCGCCGTCGAGGGTAACGCTGGCATGTCCTTCCTCTACCAGCAGCACCTGCACGAAGTGGTCGTGGCGGTGAACCCCGATTTCCCAGTCATGCAGCGCGCTGCGCTCGGCAATCGTCTCGATATGCGCAAAGCCGCCCGACGTGCTCGGATCACCTTCACCGTAGAGCGCATAGCGCGGGATCGCCTCTACCATGTCCCGAAAGTACCAAATGTTTGTCCTGCGCCTGCCTTCCGTCCAATCGCCGGCCCTGTCAAATGACGAAACATGACCCGCGCGTGGCGGGCGCCCATGGGAGACACCTTCATGCACACGCAAGTTGCCATCATCGGCGCGGGTCCCGCCGGCCTGCTGCTCGGCCATCTGCTCAAGGCCGAAGGCATCGATTGCGTGGTGATCGAGCGGCAGACGCCCGACTATGTGCTCTCCCGCATCCGCGCCGGCGTGCTGGAGCAGATCACCGTCGGTCTGATGGAGCGGCTGGGGCTCGATGCACGGCTCAAGGCCGAGGGCCTCGTCGAACAGGGCTTCAACTTCGCCGACGGCGAGCGGCTGATCCGCATCGATGTCGAGAAATTCACCGGCAAGACCGTCTGGGTCTATGGCCAGACCGAAATCACCAAGGACCTGATGGACGCCGCCCCCGAACGCGGCCTCGAAGTGATCTACGGCGCCGAGGACGTGGCGCTGCACGATGTGGAAAGCGACGCGCCTTCGGTCACCTTTCGCCGCGATGGCCGCGAGGAGCGCCTGACCGCGCGCTTCATCGCCGGGTGCGACGGCTTCCACGGCCCTTCGCGCAAGGCCATCCCCGCATCGGTCGGCCGCGAGTACGAGCGCGTGTACCCCTTCGGCTGGCTGGGCATCCTCGCCGATGTGCCGCCGTGCCACGACGAGCTCATCTACGCCAACCACGAATGCGGCTTCGCGCTCGCTTCGATGCGCAGCAAGACCCGCAGCCGCTACTACATCGACGTGCCGCTGACCGAGAAGATCGAGGACTGGAGCGACGACCGGTTGTGGGACGAACTTGCGGTGCGGCTGGGACCAGAGGCAGCCGCGAACATCACGCGCGGCCCCGCCATCGAGAAATCGATCGCCCCCTTGCGCTCCTATGTGTTCGAGCCGATGCGCCACGGCAGCCTGCTTCTCTGCGGCGATGCCGCACATATCGTGCCGCCGACGGGAGCCAAGGGGCTCAATCTTGCCGCCAGCGACGTGCATTATGCGGCGGAAGCGCTCTGCGGCTATTTCAAGCACGCCGACCATGATGCCGTGGCCGGTTACTCGGCCAAGGCCCTCGCCCGCGTGTGGAAGTGCGAGCGCTTCAGCTGGTCGCTGACCAAGCTGATGCACCGCTTCCCCGACGATGGCCCGTTCGAGCGCGCGATGCAGGTGGCCGAGCTCGATTACATCGCATCGAGCGATGCGGCTCAGGCAAGCATTGCGGAGAATTACGTGGGGTTGCCGGTTTAGGGCATCCTCGCCGCCATATCGTCACGGCGCCGTCACAGTCAGGCGACAAAGAGCCGTTCGTAACACCGGGTCCAGCGCGGAACCCGGATGGGGGAACCGGCTTCGATGCGGCAGATCGACATCCTTCTCACCGACCCGCTTCGCGGCGGACAGGACAGCTTCGTGCACGGCGACTTGCGCGTGGTGTTTCACGGCTGGAACTGGGCCGCACCCTTGCCGCTGCTCGATGGCAGCCCTTGGGCTTTCGTAGATTGGCTGCTGCCAGAGCTATCCGGGCTGGAACTATGCCGCCGCCTGCGCTGCGATACGCAGACCGAGGCAGCGCATATCACCATGGTGCTCGAGGAAGACGACGCTGATGCCAAGCGCCGCGCGCTGCGCGCCGGGGCGGATGACTACATCATCGGCCCGATCGACCGCGCGGCGGTGCTCGACCGGGTGCTGTCGGTGCAGCTGCCCGAGCGTGAGGCCCCGGCCCGCTCGCTCAAGCTGGGCGATCTCTCGCTCGACCTCACGGCATTGCAGGCGCGCTGGCAGGGTAAGCCGGTGCCGCTGATGCCCAATGAACTGCGCCTGCTGCGCTACCTCATGGAGCAGCCCGGCCACGTGTTCAGCCGCGGCCAGCTGATTGCCGCGCTGGGCAAGAAGGAACAGCCGATCGACGAGCGCACGGTCGACGCATGGGTCAGCCGCCTGCGCCGCGCGCTGCGCGAGGCAGGCGCGGGCTATCCGCTGCGCACCGTGCGCTCGCTGGGGTATGTGCTGGACCGGCCGTGAAAAGCGAAAGCCCCGGATTCCGACAAGGAAACCGGGGCCTTTTGCTTACAGATCGTGGCCGAGCTTGATGCCGAACACCTGCGGCTTGATCGGATAGTAGCGCGCAGCGCCGCCGCAGATCGACGGGGTGCAGACCGTGTTGATGCTGAGAATGCCGCGCTTGTCGAAGGCGTTCTCGATGAAGGCCGAGACGTCAAAGCCGGATACCTTCGCGCCCAGCGAGAAGTCGAACGTCTCGAAGCCCCTGGTCCGGCCAAGCAGATCGGCCTCACGCGTGGTGAGGTACGAGCGCGTGCCCGACTGGTGGTTGAGCGAGGCCTGGACGAAGGCCTTGGCCTTGCCCATGTCGAACTCGTAGCGCGCGGTCATGTTGCCCTTGAACCGCGGCTGGACCGGCAGCGGCGTGCCCCTCGGCGCAGCCACGACGCCGAGCGAGCAGTCCGGGTTGCCGTTGGTGTCGAACGAGCAGAAGTCGGTCGTCAGCTTGCCGTCGATCAGCGCGCCCGAACCGGACAGGTTCAGCCCGCCGAGCCGCAGGTTGAAGTCCATTTCCGCGCCGTAGACCCGCGCATTGCCGGCGTTGTAGATATTGGTGACGCCGCTGGAGCCGACCGGGCTGAGACCGTACTGCAGGTTCTTCCACTTTTCGTAGAACAACGCGCCGTTGAGCCGGAGCTTGCGGTCGAACCACGAGGTCTTGAAGCCCAGTTCGTAGTTGTCGAGCGTATCGGGAACGTAAGGGTTCACGTTCGGGCGGCGGTTGTTGCCGCCGGGGCGATAGCCCGTCGAGTACGTCGCATAGACCAGCCGGTCCGGATCGATCTTCCACGTGAGGTTGACGCGGTGCGTCTCGCTGGTCTGCTTGGCCTGGCGGTCGAAGTTGTTGCAGACGCGGTCATCGGCGACCACGGGCACGCAGTTCGCCGCCGTGGTGTTCGACAGGAAGCCGGAGAAGCCGACGAAGGTGTTGTTGTACTTGAACACGCGGACACCGCCCGCAAGCGTGAGCTGGGGCGTGATATCGAACGAGCCGTCGATGAAGGCCGCATAGTCACGGTCGACGCGGTAGGCGCGCGTCGCGAAGAGATCGTCACCCGCCTTGGGCACCGCCGGCGAGTTCGGAATGGCAGCAAGTCCATTGATGTAATAGTCCGCGACGATCCGGTCGGTCTGACGCTGGAAGAACACGCCTGCCGTCAGCTTGTAGCGCTCGCCAGCGGGTGAGGAGATGCGCAGTTCGTGGCTCTGCTTGGTCAGTGCGTCGTGACCGTGTACCTGCTGCGTGGGATCGAGGAAGCCACCGTTGCCGGTCGGGAAGTAGGTGTAGTAGCCGCCCTGGATCTGGTCGTAGGCGACCGAGTATTCCGAATAGTCGCTCAGGTTGTCGATCTTGCGGTCGAAGTAGCCGCCGGCATAGGTCAGGTCCCAGTTGCCGATCTTGCCGTTGATCGTCATCGTCGCGAGCACCCAGTCGTCGCGATTGCGCGAGGGGCCGAAATCGGTGACTTTGAGATCGCCGATGCGCGGATCGAACAGGAACGAACCGCGCGTGGTCTGGTGCTGATAGATGACCGCAGGCTGGATCGTCCAGCTGTCGTCGAGATCGACCTTGAGCGCGGCACGGCCGCCGACCGTATCGGTGGTATTGACGTTGTCCTTGACGAACCTCGCGTTGTTGACCGTCACGTTGGTGGTCGGATCGTCGTCACCCAGCGTGAAGGTGCGCGAGCCCGGCACGCTGTCGATATAGCCGCCATCGCGCTGATAGTAGCCGACGACGCGCAGCGCCGCGCGGTCGCTCAGCGGGATGTTGAAGAAGCCTTCGACACTGCCGCCGCCGGTGCCCTTGCCGACCTTGTTGCCCGAAACGTCGACGCGGCCGTAGAAGCCCTTGGTATCGGGCTTGGCCGGAATGATGCGCAGCGTGCCGGCGAGCGAGCTCGAGCCGAACAGCGTGCCCTGCGGGCCCGAAAGCGCCTCGACCCGGGCGATGTCGTAGACGTGCAGGTCGACCGCGTTGCCGATGGTGGTGACGGGCACTTCATCGAGATAGAGCGCTGCGGTGGGCTGCGAACCGCCGCGCAGGCCATCGCCGCCGCTGGTGATGCCGCGGAAGGACAGCTGCGTCTGGCCCGGACCGAACGACTGGAAGCTGACGCTGGGCAGCGCCTTGGCGTAGTCATCGAAGCTGGCAACATTGAGCTGCTCGAGCTTCTGGGTGCCGAAAGCCTGGATCGAGATCGGCACACTCTGAAGATTTTCGCTGCGCTTCTGCGCGGTCACGATGATTTCGGTGCCATCGGTGGCGGCGGGGGTATCCGCTGCGGCCTGAGGGGCTTCCTGCGCGAGGGCTACCGGTGCTGCAAATGCTGCGGTCGCCATCAGAATGCTGCGCGAAACGCGCGAGAACGCCGTCTTCATATTATCTTCCCACCTCGTTGGTCCCCCGGGACGCGCGCGAACGTGGTCCGACTTGGTGAAGATTTCAACCGTGTTTCAGCACGATGTCAGCTTGCATTCAGATGCGTGGCCGAATTGCAACGTAATATTGTACAGTTGGCTTACCAGCCAAAGGGCGCGGCAGGATAGGCAGGGAGAACTTCGCCGAGCGCGGCCTTGAGCGGATTGAGGAAGGGTTCGAACGGTTTCCACGCTTCCGTGCCTTCACGAAAAATCGGACGGCGGACCTGTTCGGAACTCGGCGTGCGCACCGCCCGTTCGGTCTCGTAGAAGGCAAGGCAGGCGGGCTCGAACGGCAGGCCGCAAGCACCGAGCAGCGCCCGCACTTCGGCCTCGGTATCATCAACCATCCGCTCGTAGATCACGCGGTGGACGGCGCCGGGGATCACGCGGTCGATATGCGCCATCAGGCGGACATAGTCGCGGTAATAGGCGCCCATGTCCTCGAGCGAATAAGAGAAGCCCTGCCCCCGCGCAAAGTGCTGCTTGAAGTTGGAGAAGCAGCACGAAAGCGGATGGCGCCGCGCATCGATGATCTTGGCGTTCGGCAGGATCAGCCGGATGAACGGCACATGGAGCCAGTTGTTGGGCAGCTTGTCGATGAACAGCGGCCGCGCGGTGTGGCGCTGCACGCGGGTGCGCTCGAGATACTGTTCGCCCAGATCACGCAGCTTCGCTTGGTCGATGGCGGCCAGGTCGCCGGGGTAGTTCTCCAGCGTCCGGGCAAGAATGCCGATGTCCGGCAACTCGCTGGTGCCTTCCACCTGGCTGTGGCTGGAGAGGATCTGCTCGACCAGCGTCGACCCGGCGCGCGGCATGCCGAGCACGAAGATCGGGTCCTGCGCAGGGCAGCCGGCCCCTGCAAGCCGCGCGAACAACTCCGGCGTGGCGACCGCAATCGCCGCATCGACCGCCGCAGTGGTATCGGCCGCCTTGTACTGCAACCGCTTCTTCCGCAGCGCATTGCCCGCCGCATAATGCGTGAACGCGGCGTCGGCTTCCTTGCGGTCCTCATGCGCCTTGCCCAGCGCGAAATCGAGGTGCCAGCGGTCTTCGGGCGAAACGGCCTCGTCTGCCAATGCAGCGCGCATGGCGGAGATGTCTTCATCGGAGAAGCGCACGGTCTTGAGGTTGGCGAGGCTCCACCACACCTCGCCCAGCCCCGGCTGGATCGCCAGCGCGCGGCGATAGGCGGCAATGCCCTCGTCCAGCCGCCCGACGGTCTTCAGCAAGTGCCCATAGCTCATCCACACCTTGGGCTGGTTCGGCGCATCCTTCAGCACGCGGGCATAGAGCGCCAGCGCCTCGTCGAACTCCCCGATGCGGCCATAGGCGGCGGCCTGCAGGTTGGCGTTGCCAAGGTTGTCGGGATCCTCGACAGTAACCCGCGCCAGTTCCTCAAGCGCCTCCGTCAGCCGCTCGGTGCGGTAGAGCACGAGCGCGAGATTGGCGCGGGCAGGCGTGAAATCGGGCGCGAGTTCGATGGCGCGTCGCAGCAGGTTTTCCGCATCCTGATAGCGCCCGATACGCCCCGCCAGCTCGGCAAACAGTCGGATCGCGCGTACATCGAAGGGGTTTTCCTTGAGCAGCGCGCGCAGCAGGGGTTCGGCCTCGTGCAGCACGTTCTCGTTCATCGCGATTGCCGCGCGGATGAGGCGGGGATCGTAGTTCGGAGCGGTAACGGTCTGGCTGGCCATGGCGGCGGACAAGAAACACGGTGACGCGGCGCGATCAAGCGTTACTCTGTAACGCCAATGGGAAACCCCCAGGTCCGTTCGTGTCGAGCGAAGTCGAGACACCGCGCGCAGTGTCTCGACTTCCGGCCATAAAGGCCGGAAGTTTATCCCGAGCGAAAGCGAGGGGCTCGACACGAACGGTGGGGGGAAGGAGATTGGAGCATTGATGAACCAGCAGCCGCGCGGCCTCAATTTCTGGATGGTGCTCGCGCTGTGCGTGGGCAACATGGTCGGCTCCGGCATCTATCTGCTGCCTTCGACACTGGCGCCCCTGGGCACGAACCAGTTGCTCGGCTGGATGGTGACCATCGCTGGGGCGACAGCACTCGCCGCCGCGTTTGCCCGGATGGGCGCGCGCCTGCCCGGTTCGGGCGGGCCCTATGCCTATGTGCAGGCCGCGTTCGGTCCGTTTGCCGGGTTCGTCGCAGCGTGGAGCTACTGGGTGCTGCTGTGGAGCGGCAACGGCGCGATTGCCGTCGCGGTCGTCAGCAATCTCAGCCTGGTCGTGCCGTGGATCGGCAAGACCCCCGGCGTGCCTGCCCTGCTTGCTGTCGCCTGCGTCTGGGGCATGACCGCGATCAACATCCGCGGCGTGCGCGCGGCGGGGGCATTTTCTGTCGTCACAACCGCGCTCAAACTGCTGCCGCTGGTGCTGCTGATCGGCCTCGCCCTGTGGTTTGCGCTGAGCGGAACCCCGCGCGTGGTGCAGCCGCCGGTCTCGATCGCGCCGGGTGCCATCGCGACGGCGGCGGGGCTGACGTTCTGGGGCTTCCTCGGCCTTGAATCCGCGACCGTCCCGGCAGGCAAAGTGGAGAACGCCGCGCGCGTGGTGCCGCTGGCCACGATCATCGGCGTGGTGCTGACGGGCGCGGTCTACTTCGGCATCAGCCTTGCGTTCTGGGCCTATATGCCCGCCGATCAGGCCGCCGCATCCCCCGCCCCGGTCGCCGATTTCCTCGGCCGCACCTTCGGGGGCAACATGGCCTCGGTGGTCGCCGTGTTCGCCGCGATCAGCGCGTTCGGCACGCTCAACGGTTTCATCCTCCTCCAGGGTGAAATGCCGCAGGCGATGGCGCGCGGGGGCGTCTTTCCGCAGTGGTTCGCCGCCGATGGCAAGCGCGGCACGCCGGTGCGCGCGCACGTCGTCTCCTCGCTGCTGCTGACGGCAGTGACCCTGCTCAACTACGGGCGCGGCCTTGGCGACCTGTTCCAGTTCATCGCCTCGGTGAGCCTTGCCGCGGGAATGCTCGCTTATTTCATGAGCATGATGGCCGCCATCCGCCTCCTGCCCGAAGAGCGCGGCCTGATCCTGCTCGCGCTGGGCGGCGCCGCGTTCATCGGCTGGGCGACATGGGGCCTCGGCGCCAGCGCGGTGGGCTATGGCCTTGGCCTCGTCGCGCTCGGCGTGCCGGTGTACCTCGCAGTGCGGCGCGGGCAGGAAGCCGCGCTGGCATGAAGCCCCGCTGGTGGAAGCGGCTCTGGCTGCGCTATCTGTTCTATTGCAAGCAGCACTGGATCATCGCCGGCACGATCACGCTGTGGGTCCTGTGGGTGATCCTGCAGATCGGCTGGCAGTTGCTGCCCATCGTGCTGGAGTTCCTGTTCGACTTTGTCGTGTCGCTGTTTGCGGCACTGTAGCCCCATTCCCCCTCCACCACCCGCTGCGCGGGCGGTCCCCCTCCCCATTTGTGCTGCGCAAAAATGGGGAGGACCAATCCTGCCCTCCCAAGGGTTCCTTACTGCTTCCACCCCGCCCACGCCGAGCGCGCCATGACGGCAGCGGCATAGTAGACCACGCCGATCACCAGCCAGCGCAGCATGGCGACGTCCATGTTCTTGACCACGAAGGCCGCCACCAGCACCGCCGGAATGCCGCCGAGGATGATGCCCGTCACCACGCGCAAGTCGATCTCGCCGATGCGGATGTGGCTGATGCTGGCCGCCGCCCCCGCGATGGCAGAGCTCCCCGCCATGACCGGGAAGGCATAGCGCGGGTCCATGCCCATCAGGCTGAACATGATCAGCGTCGGCGCCGAATTGCCCACGCCGAAATTGACCAGCACGCCCAGCGCGAAGTTTGCCGCAATCGCCACGAGCATCCACGGCAGCGAGAGAGTGGACGCGCTCCCGCCGCCCGGCATCAGGTGGAGGTTGATGAGGACAAAGATGCTCGCCGCGATCAGCAGGCCGACCGCGACGGTCGTCTGCACCAGCCAGACCTGCGCGCGCGAGACCAGCGGCGCGCCGATCAGGGCGCCCGCCAGCAGCGCGAGAATGCAGCCGACGAGCAGCGCCGGATCGATCTTGCCGCCAAGCAGCAGGAAGAAAATGAAAGCCTGCACCATCGAAGGTCCGGTGTGGCCAACCAGCAGGGTGGAGGGGATCAGCCGGTCCGGCACCATCTTGCGGAACTTGATCCACGCGGTGGAGGGCGCGAACGAGCCGATCCCGAGCGTGTCGAAGAAGTTGGTCACTGCCCCCAGTAGCAGGGCCTCGGGCCGGGGCGTCACCTGCCGCGCGACCGCCGCGCGCAGCACCGCGGCGGCATAGCCGAGCGTCCCCAGCCCCAGCAGGATCAACAGCGCTGTCAGCATTCAAGTCCCCCCTGGCCCCTCGTGCGAGAGGCTAGAGGAAACGCTTCATGCTGCAATGCCCTTAACGTCCACGGTGGAGCACCTTCCACAGCGTGCCGCGGTCGCGGATGATTTCCGCCGCCGCGTTGTGGCCCGGCGCGCCCGTCACGCCGCCGCCCGGATGCGTGCCCGAACCGCACATGTAGAGGCCCTTGATCGGCGAGCGGTAGTCGCCATGTCCCAGTACCGGCCGCGCGGCCCAGAGCTGGTCGAGCCCCATGTTGCCGTGGAAGATATCGCCGCCGATGAGGCCGAACTTGCGTTCCAGATCGAGCGGCGAGTGGATCTGCCGCGCGATGACCGCCTGCTTGAAGTTGGGCGCATGGTCGTTGACCGTGTCGATGATGAGATCGGCCACCTTCTCGCGGTGCTTGTCCCAATCGACCTTGGGATCGAACTGCTGGCAGAACAGGCTGGCGACATGCTGGCCCGGAGGCGCGAGGCTGTCGTCGATGGTGCTCGGCAGCTTGATCTCGATGATCGGCTTCTTCGACCAGCCGCCCGTCTGCGCATCGATGAAGGCCTGGTCCATGTAGTCCATGCCCGGCGCGATGATGATGCCGGCGGTGTGGTGCTCGGCCTTGTCCTTGCCGGGGAGCACGGTGAAGTCCGGCAGTTCGGAAAGCGCGACGTTCATGCGGAACGTGCCCGAGCCGGTCTTGTAGTTCTTGATGCGGCGGTTGAAGTCCGCGTCCAGATCGCTGGAATCGACAAGCTGGCGGAAGAGCAGCGCGGGGCCGACGTTGGCGGCGATGGTCGGCGCATAAAGCTCCTCGCCGCTGACCAGCTTCACGCCTTCCGCCTTGCCGTTGTTGACGAGCACCTTGGCAACCGGGGCTTCGAGGCTGATCTCGACGCCATATTCGGCGCAGGCGCGGGCCATCGCCTGCGTGATCGCGCCCATGCCGCCGACCGAGTGGCCCCACGCACCGAACTTGCCGTTCACTTCACCGAACACGTGGTGCAGCAGCACATAGGCCGAGCCGGGGGTGGAGACGCCCGCATAGTTGCCGACGACGGCGTCGAACCCGAACGCGGTGCGCACGTAGTCATGCTCGAACCAGCCTTCGAGGAAATCGCGCGCGGACTTGGTGAAGATGTCGAGCAGATCGCGCTGCACATCGAGGCCAAGGCCGGCAATCGGCCAGCCCTGCTGCGCGGCGGCAAGCAGCGAGCGGACACCGCCGCCGACATTGGGCGGGCACTTCAGCGCGATGTCGCGCAGCACTTGCGCCACCTTTTCAAGCGCGGCGTCGTAGTGCTTGTAAGTATCGGCGTCCTTCTGGCTGAAGCGCGCGAATTCCGCCTCGGTGCGGCCCGCCCCGCCGCCGAGCTTCAGATAGTCGTTCTCGAACGGGAAGAAGTTGCTGATCGTGCGCTCGATGATGCGAAAGCCGCGCTCGTGCAGCTTCATGTCGGCGATCACCTTGGGGCGCAGCAGGCTGACGGTGTAGCTCGCGGTCGAGTTGCGGAAGCCGGGATGGAATTCCTCGGTCACGCAGGCCCCGCCGACAATGTCGCGCCGTTCGAGCACGCGCACCTTCATGCCGGCGCGGGCGAGATAGAAAGCGCAGGTGAGGCCGTTGTGGCCGCCGCCGATGATGATCGCGTCGTAGCGGTTGGACATTGGGTTACTCCGAAATTGCTGATCAGATCCGTTCGTGTCGAGCGAAGTCGAGACACCTTGCGTTTGGTGTCTCGACTTCCGGCCATAAAGGCCGGAAGTTTATCCCGAGCGAAGTCGAGGGGCTCGACACGAACGGGTTAAGGGAAACTTGTTCGATTATCAGGCCTTGCTCCACCCCGCCGGCGGCGCCTTGTGCAGCCTCGCCTCCGGGGTCAGCGCACGGATCTTGCGGGCAAAGCTGCGCAGGCACACCTCGCTCCTGCCGATGGGGCCGGCGCCATAGGTATCGGAGGCCATGCCCTGCTGCACGCGCTCGATCAGCCAGGTGTCCTCGCGGTTGACCACCCGGTTGATGCGCCAGTTGGCATAGCGCACCAGCTTCATCGTCCTGCTGTCGTCCGGCAGCGCATAGGCCATCTCGCGCAGCAGGCAGGTGGTCGGGCTGATCGGCAGCCACTGCATGAAATCGATCTGGTCCGCGTAGATATCGAACGCCATATTCGGCCAGAGCTTGAAGTAGAGCCAGCGGCGGCGGTTCTCCTCCGGCAGCTCCTCCACATGGGGCAGATGCGCCTGATAGAAGCGTTCCCAGAAATTGGCGCTCGGCTTGTCGACAAGATCGCCCTTGAGGCGGTCGACCCAGTCATCGGCCGCAATCTCGTAGGACTTGCCGAAGATGCGCACGAGGCCATCATGCGCGACGGGGATATGCAGGTTGTCCGAATAGTTGTCGCCGACGTTCTTCCAGTTCACGTCCCGCGGGCGCAGGCGCATCTTGCCCATCGGCTGCATGTCCTCGAACCGGTAGGGCGCGATTTCGGCCTCATGCGGGGCCATCATCTCACCCACTGTCGGGAACACGCCGGGCTTGAGGCAGACCCACACGAAGCCGCGCCATACCTCGAGCGCGACGGGGGCGAGGCCATTTTCCTCCAGCTTGAGAGCGGGATAGTCGCTCTTCATCGGAACCCCGGTGAGGCGGCCGTCGGTCTCGTAGACCCAGGCGTGGTAAGGGCAGACGAGCTTCTTCGCGCAGCCCGCGGTGCCTTCCACCAGCCGCATCGCGCGGTGGCGGCACACGTTGGTGAAGGCGCGCACTTGCCCATCATCGCCGCGCATCACGATCACGCTTTCGCCGATGTAGTCGATCGTGCGCCAATCGCCCGCGTTGGGAATCTCGTTCACATGGCAGACGATCTGCCACGAAGGGCGGATCACCCGCTCCATCTCGAGCGCATGATATTCGGGATCGGTGTAGAGCCAGCCCGGCAGGCTCCAGTCCGCATCGGGATCGTGCTCGCTGGCGCTGCAGGCCGCGATGGCAGATTGGTGGCCCATACCGAATCTCCGAAAAAGCTTGTTGGACGAACGTACAACAACGGCTAGGATAAGCAAGATGAAACCGCCCTCCGCTCACCAACCCGCCTTCCGCCGTCAGGAACCCGACGCGCGCCGGCTCGCGCTGATCGAGGCCTGCGCGCGCGTGCTGGCGCGGCTCGGCGCGGCAGGCGCCAGCGTGCGGGCGATTGCGGTGGAGGCGGGTGTCTCGCCGGGCCTCGTCAGCCATTATTTCAGCGGAATCGAAGCGCTTGTCGCCGCGACTTACGATCACGTCGAAGCGGTGGTTGCCGAAACGATCGACCGCGCGGTGGAAGCCGCCGGACCCGATCCGCGCGCGCGGCTCGATGCCTTCGTGACGACGACGTTCGCGCCGACCATCGCGGACCGGCAGCTGCTCGCCACGTGGATCGCGTTCTGGAGCCTCGTCACCGCGCGGCCCGCCATCGCTGCGCAGCATGACGAGCAATATGCCGGTTCGCGCGCCAGGCTCGAAGCGCTGCTCGGCGCCTGCGGCATGCCCGAGGCCGAACGGCGGCGCGCGGCGATCGCCGTCACCGCGCTGCTCGACGGCCTCTGGCTCGAACTCTGCCTCTCGCCCGGCTGCTTCAGCGCCGAGGAAGCGGGCGACATCGCGCGCCGCTTCCTCGATACGCTTATTTCGACCAGACCGTTTACTTTGAAAGGTCGGTGAGCAGGCTCAGGTAATAGGTCACGCCGGGGCGGATGTTCTCAAGCCGCACGCGCTCATTGAGGCCATGCGAGAATTCCTCGCTGTCCTTGGTGAACACCGGGCTCGCGCCATAGGCCGGGATGCCGAGGCGGCGGTAGTACATGCTGTCCGACGCGCCCGAGCTCTGCGAGGGGACCACCGCGATGTCCTTGCCCCAGGCCTTGCGGATCGCCTTGGTCGAAGCGGCGACGAAATCGGGGCGCATCGGCGAAGCGTCGGTCTCGAATGACCCCTCGCTGACGTCGGTGATCTTCACCTCGGGCTGGCCGACCACCTTGAGCAGCTGCTCCATGATCTCGGCGCGGCTGTGGCCGGGGAAGATGCGGCAATTGATGTAGGCCGTGGCGCGCTGCGGCAGCGCGTTCAGCGCGTGGCCCGCATCCGCCATCGTCGGCACGCAAGTGGTGCCGACCTTGCCGACCATCGCCGGATTGGCGCGCAGCACGGCAATCGCGTCCGCATCCGCCGGGTTGACCGAGAAGGCCCGCATCGCCGCGGCCGTCCCGGGATCGGCCTCGAACGGCGCGGCCTGCGTGAAATAGGCCTTGGTCAGCGGGTTCTGCTCGGCGGGAAACTTGTAGGCACCGATCTTCACCAGCGCCGAGGCGAGCTGGACGATGGCGTTTTCCGGGCGCGGCGCCGAACTGTGCCCGCCGGGGTTGGTGACCTCGACCTTGAAATCGCCGTAGGTCTTCTCGGCGCCGTCCCACACCCAGTAGAGCGGCTTGCCCGCCACTTCCTCCAGCTTGCCGCCGCCCGCATCGGCATTGATCACCAGTTCCGCGTTCTTGAGCTTGTCGGCGATGAGCCCGGTCGTCTTCATCACCGTTTCCTCGTCGCCCGAGAACTCGATGACGATCGTGCGGCGCGGCTTGTAGCCCGACTTGCGCAGCTCGATCAGCGAGGACAGCGCCAGCGCGCCGCCGAACTTCATGTCGGTCGCGCCCCGGCCATAGAGAATGCCGTTCTCGACCACCGGGGTGAACGGATCGCGCTGCCAGTCGGCAGGCTTGGCCTCGACCACGTCCATATGGCCTGAGATCACCAGCGGCTTGAGCTTGGGATCGCTGCCGGTCCAGGTCGCGATGATATAGGCGGTGTCGTCGACCGGCGTGATTTCGATATCGCCCTCGGCCCAGCCCGCCGCCAGCAGCGCCTGCTTGTAGAGCTTGGCGACGTCGATGGTCCGGTTGTTCTCCCCGCGCACCGAGCGGATCGCGATGGACTTGGTGGCCAGATCGAGAACCTGCGCTTCAGCGGCCGGATAAGCGGCAGGCGCAGCGGCCAGCACCGGCAGCGGGGCAATAGCGAGGACAGACAGCGCAGCGAGACGGAATGGGGACATGGCGTTACGGGACTCCTGATGTCCCCCGACGCTGGCGGGCTGTGTTGCAGCGCGCAAGATGTTTTCTTGATAGCCTCGCGCGCTGGCCCACCCCAAACCCCTCCCGCAAGCGGGAGGGGCTTTCTCTTCTTCCCCCTCCCGCTTGCGGGAGATGTCGGGGGTGGGCCTTTTCGGCCTCAGCGCTCCACCTTGCTCGCGTCGAACGTCCCCAGCCCCGGCTTGAAGCTCTTTTCGTCGAGGAACTGGCGGGTCGCTTCCTTGCGCGCAGCCGCACCGCCGAAGCTGTGCAGCGCTTCCTGCGCGCGGATCTGGTAGTCGAGCGCGTTGTCGTAGGTCATGTCGACCATGCGGCGCATCGTCCACTTGGTGGCGCGCAGCGCGTGCGTGTCCTTCTTCTTGAGGACATTGGCGATTTCCAGGACGCGCGCGCGCAGCTTGTCCGCCGGCACCGCTTCGGTCACCAGTCCCTGTTCCTCGGCCTGCTTGCCGGAGAGGTTCTCGCCCATCATCGCGTGGTACATCGCCTTGCGGAACGGCATCAGCTCCTGCGCAACCTTGCTGGCGCCGCCGCCGGGGAGGATGCCCCAATTGATCTCGGAAAGCCCGAACTGCGCGTCCTCCGCTGCAATCGCGATGTCGCAGCCGAACAGCGGGCCATAGCCGCCGCCGAAGCACCAGCCATTGATCATCGCGATCGTCGGCTTTTCATACCAGCGCAGCCGCTCGAACCAGCCGTAGCTCTCGCGCTGCGACTTGCGCACGGCCCAGAGGCCCTGCGCCTCGGTCTCGCGGAAGTATTCCTTGAGGTCCATGCCCGCGGTCCAGGCTTCGCCCTCACCGGTCAGCACCAGCACCTTCACGTCCTCGCGGAACTCGAGCTCTTCCAGCACCGCCTTCATGCGGCGGTTGAGCTTGGGGCTCATGCAATTGCGCTTCTCCGGCCGGTTGAACGCCACCCAGGCAATGCCGTCCTCGACGCAGAAGGCGACAGTGTCCTGCTCGTCTCGCCCAATGCTGTCGGCAGGCTTGGGGGCAATCTCGGTCTGGTCGGTCACGACGTGTCCTCTCGGGTGAAACAGGCTCTATGGGTTATGCCCTATAACACTTCGCGAGTCGCCGCAACTTTGGCCCCGGCGAGGCATGGCACGGCGTGAAATCGGCCCGACTGCGTAGTTTCAACCGTAACGGACTCAAAACCTGCACCAAAGGACAGGATGGGTGCAGAAACCCCTGTGAACGATCACCGCATACGAATGCAGCATTTGATAATAATGCAAATTCCGCCCTCTGAAATCGCTTGAAACCGCGCTTTTCGGCCAGTGAATTGCATTTACTGCAATTGCTACGCTATGTTTCGCACTTGCGAAGACCCGGGGTGCGGCGCACTAGGGACAGGCCTTTCAGGCATCCTCTCCCAAACTTTCAAAGGGCCATCCGGCAACGGGTGGCCCCTTTTTTTGGTCCGGTTCCGCCCCTCATCCGTGCGGCAGAATCACCGTCCGCCCGATCACCCGGCGCTCGCGCATCGCGAGGTAGGCCTCGCGCCAATCGGCAAGCGGCACGGCAGAATGCACATGCGGCCGGATGCGGCCTTCCTCCGCCAGCCGCATCACCTCCGCAATGTCCGCGGCGCCGCGTTCCGGAAAACGCCGCCCATATTCGCCCGCACGCACGCCGACGACCGAGAAGCCCTTGATCAGCGGAATGTTGGTGCGCACCTCGGCAATCCGCCCCCCGGCAAAGCCCACCACCAGCAGCCTCCCCCCGAACGCGGTATAGCGGCAGGCCTCGTCGAACACGTCGCCGCCGACAGGATCATAGACCAGGTCCGCACCGCGCCCGCCGGTCAGCTCCAGAATCTGCTCGCGCAGCCCCGTCGGCCCGGCAAGGATATGGTCCGGCGCATAGAGCCGCTGAATGGCCTCGCGCTTCTCCGCCGTCGATGCGACCGCGATGACGGTGAGCCCCAGCGCCTTGCCGAGATCGACCGCCGCCAGTCCGACGCCGCCCGCCGCGCCATGCACCACCAGCGTTTCGCCCGCCTCCGCCCGGCCGATGCGCGCGATGGCCGTGTAGGCGGTAATATAGGCCGCGCGCAGCGAGGCCCCCTCGGCGAACGAGAGCGCGGCGGGCAGCGGGATCAGCGCGGCATCGGCATAGGCGCCGTATTGCACCACCGCGCCCGTCAGCGTGGCGACGATCACCTTGTCTCCCGCCCGCCAGCGGCTCCCCTCGCCCGCTTCGACGACTTCGCCGGCGGCTTCCATGCCCGGCACGAAGGGCAACGGCGGCTTGGCCTGATAGAGCCCCTCGGTCATCAACAGGTCCGGAAAGCCGAGCGCCGCCGCCTCGATCCGCACCAGCGCCTGCCGCGCCCCCGGCTGCGGCATGGGCCGCTCCGCCACGCCGACCCCGGCGAGATCGGGGGCAAGTTCGGACACTTCGAGGACGTGCATGGTCTCGGGCATCATCGCAGGCAAGTTTGTCATCGGCGGCAGTTCTCCCGCCCCAGCGATGCCTCAGCCTTGTGCCGCCGTCCAGCCTTACGCGGCGCTCGCCCGCTGATGCAGGCGCGTGATCGCATCGAGCGCGGAGAGCAGCGCGCCTTCCTGCCAGCAGCCGTAGTAGGAGCAATGCTCGCCTGCGAGGACGATCCGCCCATCCATCGCGACGAGGTCCTGATAATGCGCCGCGCGGCTTTCCTCGCTCCACTTCGCGCAGCAGCCGAGTATCCACGGCATCCGGCTCCACGCCACCGTCGCCCCGCTCAGGAATTCCGCCTTGTAGTGCGCCGGATGCAGCACCGAGCCTTGTTCCAGCGCGGCGGCAATGCGCTTTTCGGGCGTCATCCCGGCCAGGATATAGGACCCCACGCCGAACGGATAGGCCCCCAGCAGCACCGCCGGACCGTCGCTGAAGCAACCATGGCTCGGATAGCTGATGAGCCCGATTGCCTGATCCGTGAACGATGTGCCGCCATAGATCGCGTCCTCGGTCTCCCAGAACCGGCGCTTCATCTCGAGGCCGATCTTGACCGAATTCTCATAAGGCAGCGCCTTGATCGCGGCTTTCTTGGCATCGGAAACCTGCAAGTCGATTTGCCCCAGGATCGTCGCGGGGATCGTGCAGACCATCCAGTCGGCACGGGTCTCCCCGGCCGCGCCGGTCTTCGCATCGGTCCAGCTCGCGGTAACCCCGCGCTCGTCCTGCGCGATCTTGCTGACGCGCGTGCCATAGCGGATCAGCTTGCCCACCCGCGCCTGAAACGCCTTGCCGATATGGTCCATCCCGCCCTTGGGCTGGAACATGCTCGTCTGCATCACATGTTCGGCGAAGAAGCCCAGCGGCCCCCAGATCTGGCTGTCCAGCGTGTCGGAGAGGCTGAACGGATCGTTCGGGATCGGCGCACCGTTCACACCGCCCCCCGGTGGCCGTTCCCACCCGCGCTGCTCGCCCAGCTTCACGCTCTTGCTATAGGCCATGTTCTTGTCGAGCACGCCCCAGCTGCGCAGCGCTTCGAGCAGGACGGCCTTGTCCTCCTTCGTCACCGCCTGGTCGAGCGCGCCCGCATTCAGCGCCTTGCCAAGCAGTTCGGAGACATGGCCTTTCCAGTCGATGGTCAGATCGCGGAAACGCTGCGGCTTGCCCCCGAACGCCGCCTTGCGGTGGACGAAGGTGTTGTGATTGCTCTGCATGAAGGGTTCGAGCACGACCCCGAACTGCTTGCAGTAATGCAGCACGGTGCGATGATGATAGGGAATGCGCCAGGGGCCGGGGTTGAAGTAGTTGCCCGGCGCGAAGCCCACTTTCTGGACCGAGCCCAGCTCGGTGACCGTATCCCCTCCGCGCAAGGTCATGTTGCGCCCGCCCGCCCGGGTCTGCACTTCAAGGATCTGGACCTTGTAGCCCGCCTTGGTCAGCTCATAGGCCGCAAGCATCCCCGCCAGCCCCGCGCCAAGCACGAGCACCGAAGCGCCCGGCTTGGCACCCGAAAGCTGCGGCGGCCCGGTAAACTGCGATTCCGCCGCATGGCCCAGCGCCGTCATCGCCTGATAGAGCGCCGCCCCGCCGCCCAGCTTGCCGATCATCGCGAGAAGGTCGCGGCGGGTTGTCGGCACTATCGGCTGGCTCATGCGGAGTACCTTGCTGGACGTGGTGTCAGTGCCCGCAGTTGCAATCGGGAACCGGGGGATTGGCAGTGCTGATGCGGTCAAGATCGGCGACGGTGACGGCATCGGGATAGGTGTTGAAATGGCCGCGCACGTAGTTGAGCACCGCAGCGATCTGGGGGCGCGTCAGCATCCCCTCGAACCACGGCATGCCGCCGCGCCCCTTGAGCAGGATGATGCTGGCATAATCGTGGTTGGCGAGCCGGGGATTGCCTGCCAGCGCCGGGATCATCGCGCCGGGGACGCCCCCGCCCTTGGCATCGGCCATATGGCAGGACTGGCAGATCTGCTCGTAGATCTCGCGCCCTTCGTCGGCCACCGCGACCGATGAACCGCCGCCGCGGTCCTGCGCGAAACCGGGGCTCCCCGCCGCAAGCGCGAAGGCCAGCGACAGGCTGGCGGCAATCAGGACAGTGCTGCGAAATCCCGGCAAGGTCGTGGCCCCCACTCCTGCTACCGTCGGCTAGGTGGTTCATGCTATGCTGCGGCGTAGCGTCGTCAATGCAAATTGTTGCCGGATCGGTGCGGCGCGGCCCTCCCCTTGGGGTGCGATCCTGCCAGATCACGCCGATACAGTGCTTTTTCCCTCGCGCTTTGTCGCTTAAGGTCATGGTTGCCATCCGCATCCGTCTGCGGTCACGCCATAGGGGAAAACAGTTATGCGCTTCATGCTCCTGCCCGCCATCATCTGCGCCATGCTTGGCCTTGCCACCCCCGCTCACGCGCAAGTCACGCGCGTGCAGAGCAACCCGCAGGCGCTGATCCTCGACGGGGCGGACGTGAAGGCCGGGACCGACCTGTTCTACCTCTCGGGCCAGCTCGCTTCCCCCATCGATCCAGCCAAGACCTTTGCCGACGTGAAATCGATCGATGATCTGGGTGACACGAAAACGCAGACCGCCAGCGCGCTCAAGCGGATCAAGGAAATCCTTGCAGCACGCGGCTATTCGATGTCCGACGTGATCAAGCTCACGCTCTTCGTCGTGGCCGACCCCAAGCTCGGCAAGATGGACTTTGCGGGCGTGAACGAAGGCTTCAAGCAGTTCTTCAAGACCGCGGAAAACCCGATAACGGTCGCGCGTTCGACCTTCCAGGTCTCCGCGCTGGCAGGCCCCTACTTCCTGATCGAGATCGAGGCGATTGCCGCCAAGAAGCGCTGACCCTCAGACCATCGCCGAGCGGCTGAGAAAGATTGCAATCGTATTCCGTTGGACAGGCGTCCCGGATCGGTCTCTTTGGCGGTTCGTGGTGTCTTGCCGCCGGTAACATCCCTCGCCTAGTCTGCGAATGTATTCGCCGGGAGAGGCCGGACACCATCCGGACGTCAGAGCGAGGGCCGCTTCAGAAGCCCGTGCCGTGCAGCGTCCGACCAGGGGGAGTTACCATCCGTGCGCCTCGATGAACGCGACCAGACCGCCGGCGGCTCAGCCAGCCCCGACATGCAGGCCCATATCCTCGACGTGCTGCGCCACCGTGTCGGCAAGGACGTCCATTCCGCGACCCCGCACGACTGGTTCACCGCCACCGTCCTCGCGCTGCGCGACAAGGTGATCGACCAATGGATGGAATCGACCCACCGCACCTATGAAGAGAGCGGCAAGCGCGTCTATTACCTCAGCCTCGAATTCCTGATCGGCCGCCTGCTGCGCGATGCGCTCTCCAACATGGGCCTCACGCGCGAGATGGAAAAGGCGCTCAGGTCCTACGGCTTCGACCTCGGCGCGATCGAGGATCTCGAACCCGACGCCGCGCTCGGCAACGGGGGCCTCGGCCGCCTCGCCGCGTGCTTCATGGAAAGCCTCGCCAGCCTCGACATCCCGGCTTACGGCTACGGCATCCGCTATGTGAACGGCATGTTCCGCCAGCGGATCGACGATGGCTGGCAGGTCGAACTGCCCGAAACCTGGCTGAGCCACGGCAACCCCTGGGAATTCGACAGGCGGGAAAGTGCGTACCGCATCGGCTTCGGCGGCGAAGTCGTCGACAAGGCGGGCCGCGTCGAGTGGATCCCGGCCGAACAGGTCGAGGCCTCGGCGGTCGATACGCCGGTCGTCGGCTGGCGCGGCAAGCGGGTCAACACGCTGCGGCTATGGACCGCAAGCGCGCTCGATCCGATCCGGCTCGATGCGTTCAACGCGGGCGACTATGCCGGTGCGCTCGCCGAGGAAGTCCGCGCCGAAACGCTGGTGCGCGTGCTCTATCCGGCAGATTCCAGTCCGGCCGGGCAGGAACTGCGGCTGCGGCAGGAGTATTTCTTCACTTCCGCCTCGATCCAGGACATCGTCTGCCGCCACGTCCAGACCTATGGCACGATCGAGACCTTGCCCGACAAGGCCGCGATCCAGCTCAACGACACGCACCCGGCGGTCGCCGTGGCGGAACTCATGCGGCTGCTGGTCGATATCCACGGGCTCGATTTCAACGAAGCCTGGGACCTCACGCGCAAGACCGTCGGCTATACCAACCACACCCTGCTGCCCGAGGCGCTGGAAAGCTGGCCGCTCCCGCTGTTCGAACGGCTGCTGCCGCGCCACATGCAGATCATCTACGCGATCAACAGCCGCGTGCTGCGCGAGGCGCGCAAGTCCGGGCTGGACGACCGCGCCATCGCCGCGATCAGCCTGATCGACGAAGCCGGCGAGCGCCGCGTGCGCATGGCCAATCTCGCCTTCGTCGGCGCGCACAGCGTCAACGGCGTGGCCGCGCTCCATACCGAGCTGATGAAGTCCACGGTCTTTTCGGACCTCCACGGGCTTTACCCCACGCGGATCAACAACAAGACCAACGGCGTCACCCCGCGCCGCTGGCTGCAGCAGTGCAATCCGGGCCTCACCGGCGTGATCACCGATGCGATCGGCCCCGCGTTCCTCGATGATGCGGAGAAGCTGGCAGACCTCAATGCGCTGGCCGGCGACGCCGCGCTGGGCGAGCGCATCGCCGAAGTGAAGCGCGCCAACAAGGTGGCTCTGGCAAGCTACGTGCGCCAGTCGATGGGCCTCCGGCTCGATCCCGACGCGCTGTTCGACGTGCAGATCAAGCGCATCCACGAATACAAGCGCCAGCTGCTCAACCTCGTCGAGACGGTGGCACTCTACGACCAGATCCGCAGCCATCCCGAGCGCGACTGGGTGCCGCGCGTGAAGATCTTCGGCGGCAAGGCGGCATCGAGCTATCACAACGCCAAGCTCATCATCAAACTGGCGAGCGACATCGCGCGGCGCGTGAATGCCGATCCTTCGGTGGGCGGGCTGCTCAAGGTCGTGTTCCTGCCGGACTACAACGTCTCGAAAGCCGAGCGGATCATTCCGGCGGCGGACCTTTCGGAGCAGATCAGCACCGCAGGCATGGAGGCCTCGGGCACCGGCAACATGAAGTTCGCGCTCAACGGCGCGCTCACCATCGGCACGCTCGACGGCGCGAACATCGAGATCAAGGACCGGGTCGGCGATGAAAACATCGTGATCTTCGGCCTCACCGCCGAGGAAGTCGCCGAAAAGCGCGGCAATGGCTACAACCCGCGCGAAGTGATCGAGGGCAGCCGCGAATTGCAGCAGGCCGTCTCCGCCATCGCGACCGGCGTGTTCTCGCCCGATGATCCGACGCGCTATGCCGGGCTGATGGGCGGCCTCTACGATCACGACTGGTTCATGGTCGCCGCCGATTTCGACAGCTACCATGCCGCGCAGCGCCGCGTGGACCGTCTGTGGGAAGACCACGCCGGGTGGCGCGAGAAGGCCATCCGCAACATCGCTAATGTCGGCTGGTTCTCCTCGGACCGCACCATCGCCGAATATGCGCGCGACATCTGGGGAGTTCTTGCCACCTCATGAAGCCGTCTCCCGCCGCGCTCGAAGCCCTGCTGAACGGAACCCATGCCGATCCGTTCGCGCTGCTGGGCATTCACGAAGGGCCCGGCGGCGCCTTTGCCCGAGCCGTACTTCCCGGGGCGGAAACGGCGGAGGCGCATTCGCTCGGCGGCAAGGCGCTGGGCGAACTCAAGCGCATCGACGATCGCGGCCTGTTCGAAGGCCATGTTACCGGCCCGCGCCAGCCGGTGAAGTATCGCTGCACCGCAGGCCCGCACGAATGGTGGGTGACCGACGCCTATTCGTTCGGCCCGGTGCTGGGGCCGCTCGATGATTTCCTGATCAATGAAGGCACGCACCTGCGCCTGTTCGACAAGCTCGGCGCGCATGTCATCGAGCACGAAGGCGCGCGCGGCGTGCACTTCGCGGTCTGGGCACCCAACGCAGAGCTCGTCTCGGTGGTGGGTGATTTCAACGACTGGGACGGCCGCCGCCACCCGATGCGCCGCCGCGCCGATATCGGCGTGTGGGAAGTGTTCCTCCCCGATATCGAAGCTGGACGCGCCTACAAGTACCGCGTGGTCGGCCCGGGCGGTGCGGTGCAGCCGCTCAAGGCCGATCCTTTCGCCTTCCGCTCCGAACTGCGCCCCGCCACCGCCAGCGTGATTGCCGCGCCCGATGCGCACGCATGGGGCGATGCCGCGCACCGCGCCAGCTGGGCGAAGACAGATCCGCGCCGCGTGCCGATCTCCATCTACGAAGTGCACCCCGGCTCTTGGCAGAAGCCCAAAGCCGATCAGGGCGACGGCCGCGAATTCTACAGCTGGGACGAGCTGGCCGACCGCCTGATCCCCTACGTCGTCGAAATGGGCTTCACCCATATCGAATTCCTGCCCGTCTCCGAGCACCCCTTCGATCCCAGTTGGGGCTACCAGACCACCGGCCTCTTCGCCCCCTCCGCCCGCTTCGGCGAGCCGGAAGGCTTCGCGCGATTTGTCGACGGCGCGCACCGCGCCGGGATCGGCGTGCTGATCGACTGGGTCCCCGCGCACTTCCCGGTCGATGCCCACGGCCTCGCCCGGTTCGATGGCACCGAGCTTTACGAACACGCAGACCCGCGCCTCGGTTTCCATCCCGACTGGCAGACCGCGATCTACAATTTCGGCCGCCGCGAAGTGCTCAGCTTCCTCGTCAACAACGCGCTGTTCTGGGCCGAGCGCTACCATGTGGATGGCCTGCGCGTCGATGCGGTTGCCTCGATGCTCTACCGCGACTACTCCCGCAAGGACGGCGAGTGGATCCCCAATGCCGAAGGCGGGCGCGAGAACTGGGAGGCCGTCAGCTTCCTCCAGGCAATGAACCGCGCGGTCTATGCCAGCCACGCCGGGTTCCTCACAGTCGCCGAGGAATCGACCAGCTGGCCCGGCGTCACCCTGCCCACCGATGCCGCAGGCCCCCCGCGGGGCGGGCTCGGCTTCGGCTTCAAGTGGAACATGGGTTTCATGCACGATACGCTCGCCTACATGGCGCGCGATCCCGTCCACCGCCGCTACCATCACGACGAGATCACCTTCGGGCTGATGTACGCCTTCAGCGAGAACTTCGTGCTCCCGCTGAGCCATGACGAAGTGGTCCACGGCAAGGGCTCGCTGCTCGGCAAGATGAGCGGCGCCGACGCCTGGCAGAAGTTCGCCAGCTTGCGCGCCTATTACGGCCTGATGTGGGGCTACCCCGGCAAGAAGCTGCTTTTCATGGGGCAGGAGTTTGCGCAGGGGCGCGAATGGAGCGAGGCACGCGAGCTTGACTGGTACCAGCTCGATATCGCCGAGCACGCCGGGGTGCAGCGCTGGGTCAAGGACCTCAACCACGCCTACCGCACCCTGCCCGCGCTCCATGCGCGCGACTGCGAGGGCGAAGGCTTCGAATGGCTGGTGGTCGACGATGCCGCCGCCTCGGTCTTCGCCTGGGCGCGAAAGGCACCGGGCGCGCCGACGGTGGTGGTCGTCAGCAACATGACCCCCACGCTCCACGGCCACTATCGCCTGCCCTTCCCGCAAGACGGCAAGTGGCGCGAGGCGCTCAACAGCGATGCCGCGCTCTATGGCGGATCGGGTCAGGGCAATCTGGGCGGAGTCACGGCAGAGCATGGCGCGGCGCTTGTCGTGCTGCCGCCGCTTTCAACCGTCATGTTCGTGTTCGAGGGATAAGCCGGAAGGCAAGAAGGCCAAAAAACCAGGAAGGGAGATGGGTCATGCGTGATACTTATGGGCAGCCGCTGGCGCGCGACGCCATGGCCTATGTTCTCGCGGGCGGGCGCGGCAGCCGCCTCTACGATCTCACCGACAACCGCGCCAAGCCCGCGGTCTATTTCGGCGGGGTCAGCCGGATCATCGATTTCGCGCTGTCGAACGCGATCAATTCGGGCATCCGCCGCATCGGCGTCGCCACGCAATACAAGGCGCACTCGCTGATCCGCCACATGCAGCGCGCGTGGAACTTCATGCGGCCCGAACGCAACGAGAGCTTCGACATCCTCCCCGCCTCGCAGCGCATATCGGAGCACGCCTGGTACGAAGGCACGGCAGACGCGGTGTTCCAGAACATCGACATCATCGCCAGCCACGCGCCCAAGTACATGGTCATCCTCGCGGGCGATCACATCTACAAGATGGACTACGAGCTGATGCTGCAGCAGCACGTCGCCACCGGCGCGGACGTGACGATCGGCTGCCTCGTGGTCAAGCGCGAGGAAGCCAAGGGCTTCGGTGTGATGGCGGTGGACGAAAAGGCGGTGATCACCGATTTCGTCGAAAAGCCGGCCGATCCGCCCTCGATCCCGGGCGATCCCGAACACTCGCTCGCCTCGATGGGCATCTACGTGTTCGAGACGAAGTTCCTGTTCGAAGCGCTGCGCCGCGATGCCGACGACCCCAACTCGAGCCGCGATTTCGGCAAGGACATCATTCCCGATATCGTGAAGAACGGCAAGGCCGTCGCCCACCGCTTCACCGACAGCTGCATCCGCGCCGCCGAGGAAATCGGCGAATACTGGCGCGACGTGGGCACGCTCGACGCCTATTTCGAGGCGAACCTCGACCTGACGGATGTCGTCCCGAAGCTCAACATGTACGACCGCGACTGGCCGATCTGGACCGATCAGGTCGTGGCGGCGCCGGCCAAGTTCGTCCACGATCAGGACGGACGGCGCGGCATGGCGATTTCCTCGCTGATCTCGCAGGATTGCATCGTCTCCGGCGCCATCGCCAGGCGCAGCCTCCTCTTCACCGGCGTGAAGATGGGCTCGTTCTCCAGCGTCGATGAAGGCGTGATCCTGCCCTATTGCAACATCGGCCGCGGCGCCCGCCTCAAGCGCGTCATCCTCGATTCCGGCGTGCGCATCCCCGAAGGCCTCGTCGTGGGCGAAGACCCGGAACTCGACGCCAAGCGCTTCCGCCGCACCGAAGGCGGCGTGTGCCTGATCAACAAGGCGATGATCGAGCGGCTGAAGTGATGGACGCGCTCCTGATCCGCTTTTCTTCCCCTCCCCCGCTCGGGGGAGGCCGGGTGGGGGTGCGCCGCGCTCTCGGGACAGGCCGAGG